>DATDNS010000129.1:0-6860 GCA_036518155.1 Bacteroidota bacterium | reverse complement strand
GTTCCCGTACGATACGGCCGGCATCCGTGAAGCATTTGTCGCAATGTCACAGGCGCTCTTGAATGCCATCAACTGCCCGCAAAGCAGGCAGCAGCACGATTTGAGACTCTTCTACAAAGCACGGGACGACTTCAAGCGCCTGCTCGTGCCGGATGACTACAAGTACTTTGCTTTTCAATGCTGGCAGGAGGGTGTTGCGCGCTACACGGAACTACGCGTCGCAGAGCTGGCCTCAAAACATTGTACGCCGGGGAGGGAATTCCTGAACCTGAGCGATTACAAACAATTCGACGCGGTAGCCGACTCAATACGCTCGGACATTCTTGGCGGGCTCCGGCACCCTGCGCTCGCGACATCGAAACGTGTCGCTTTCTACGCCTTTGGCGCCGGCGAAGCAATGTTGCTGGACAAATTGGGTGCGGACTGGAAACGTGAGTATCTTCAAAAGAAGTTTCAACCTGACGCATTGTTTCCACAATGATACGACGGTGCGCATGGGCGGGGTCGGACCCGCTATACACGGACTACCACGACAACGAGTGGGGTGTCCCGGTTCACGACGACCGTAAACTCTTCGAAATGCTGATCCTCGAAGGCGCGCAAGCGGGGCTCAGCTGGATCACCATTCTCCGGAAGCGGGAAAACTATCGGAAGGCATTCGACGGGTTTGACGCTGGTAAAATTGCCGCATACGACAAGAAGAAAATCAGGGAATTGCTGGCCAACGAAGGAATTGTCCGCAACAGACTGAAGATCGAAGCGGCAGTCCAAAACGCAAAAGCATTCCTGAGTGTCCGCAAGGAATTCGGGACCTTCGACCGGTACGTGTGGCGCTTTGTGGACGGAGTTCAAATCCAGAACTCCAGAAAGCGCACAGGGCAGGTTCCGGCCACGTCGAAGGAATCGGAGGAAATGAGCAGGGATTTGAAGAGGCGTGGATTCAATTTTGTGGGACCGACCATCTGCTACGCGTTCATGCAGGCAACCGGGATGGTCAACGATCACCTCACACAATGTTTCAGGTATCGCGAACTCCGGAAGTCCAACTCGTAGACAATCTCACGCCATGAACAACCTCAGTACAAAAGAACGTTCTCTTCGCGAGTTCGAACAAATCCCGGGCGTCGGTAAAAGCATTGCGCTTGATTTGTGGAACCTGGGAATCCGATCGACATCGGACCTCGGCAATCGCGACCCGGAACGGCTCTACGAAAAACAGTGCCGGCTGGCAGGCAAACCGGTTGACCGTTGTCTACTTTATGTCTTCCGTTGTGCAGTCTACTACGCCTCACATCGGAAGCACGACCCCAAACTCCTCTTGTGGTGGAATTGGAAGGATGGCCGCCGTTCAAGCAGGACCCGCCGTTAGTCGCACCTGAATTCTCATTGCCCGGAATCCCCCGCCAATAATTTCCTTGATACCTCATTAAATTTTCTTAATATTTGATGTCGTTACGTTGACCTGCTTGTTCATTGCCGGTTTCGAAGCGCACGAATCCTGATTCTGACAAAACAGCAACCGATCAGAGTGTTGAATGCTTGGCTCGATCCTCCTCAAAGGCGCTATCATTGGATTCTCCCTCGCCGCTCCAATTGGCCCGGTCGGCATGATGTGCGTGCGTCGCACGCTGACTCACGGTCACGTACGGGGGTTTGTCTCCGGTCTCGGTGCGGCCACCGCTGATTCGGTGTATGCGATTGTCGCCGCGTTCGGTATCACGCTGATTTCCAACTTCATCGTTCGCGAAGAATACTGGATTCGATTGATCGGAGGCATCCTCCTGGTACTTCTCGGGATCCGGACGCTTCTCAAGCATCCTGTCGGGGAGTCTGCCAAAAACGGCATGAACGGTCACGCGAGCGCGTTCGTTTCGATGTTTCTCCTCACGTTTACCAATCCAATGACGCTCTTTGCATTCGCCGTCGTGTTCGCGGGAGTTGGCGCAGGCAGTGCAGTCGGAGACACATTGACCGCCATTTTTCTCGTCGCCGGAGTGTTTTGCGGCTCAGCACTCTGGTTCCTGCTGATCACAAGCCTTGTTCATTTCTACAAGGACAAGTTCAATGTCTGGGGCCTGAAAGTCGTGAATGCAATTGCCGGATCATTCATTCTCCTCTGCGGCATCGTTGTCTTGCTGAGCCTGAGACGATAAGAAGATTCTCGTAATACGCTCCTTCCAGTCCTCCTTATTTCAAGACATCCCCCGACCAGTCGTAAAATCTTTTCACAGACGGAAACTCCGGGAACCATTTTGGTTTCCTCTTCGTTGGACTCTGTAATTCGCACGGAAACATCGATTTTCTTCGCTTTTTCAAGGATAGAATGAAAACCCGAAACACCGCGAGTGTTTATCAACCCAGGGAGGCCAAAATGTCGGATCAGGAAATCAAGCAACGAATCCACGATAAAGCGCTGGATCATTTCCTTCGATTCGGTTTCAGCAAGGTGACGATGAACGAGATTGCAGAGGAGCTCGGAATGAGCAAGAAAACACTCTATCAATACTTCCCCGGGAAGGAAGAGCTGCTCGCCGCGGTGGTCGCCAGGATGCACGAAGATACCGCAACCGAGATCGAGACGATTGTCGACGATACGGGAATCGATTTCGTCCAGAAGCTGCAAAAAGCGCTGGACATTCTCGCGGCATTCCACGCGAAGATGGCCCCCTATATCATGGCCGACCTGGAAAAGCACGCCCCCGAAGTCTGCAAAGCGTCGAACGATTTCAGGCGCGATCGGATCCGGAATATCATGAGCAAGCTTGTGGGTGAAGGAATTGAAAAGGGTATCTTCCGCGGCGACATCGACGAGGAACTGATCGTGCTGATCTATGCGGGGGCACTGCAGCATCTTCTTCGCCCCGAGACGTTCAATCAACTTGGCCTCAGCGTCTCGCAGATCCATCAGGCAATAGGTTCGGTCATCATCGAAGGCATCGCCCGTCCCGATACGAGGAAGGAGATTCTGTCGCAGATCCCGTTGAAATCGTCCCTGATTGCCGGTGAACGCCGCCTACAGCCCGTTGCCGCTGATGGCCGCGCGATGACCGCCGCTCGCCGAAATCCCGGATCTTCGGAACAGTAGCGGCATTATTTTGAACCCGTTTTTATGAATGCAAGTGAAACCAAGAAATCGAAGAAGAGGAGTACGCAGAATATGAGTGTTCAACGAACAGTTGTCTTGCTTTCCATCGTTCTGAGTGTCGCCGGCACGGCAAGAACCCAGCAAGTCGTCGACCTTTCCGTCGAGCAGGCATTACAGACGGGGTTTGACAAGAGCCGTGCACTCCACGCATCGTTGATGAAAGTACAGTACGCTGATGCGAAATCGGGAGAGACGAATGCCATGCTTCTCCCCTCGCTGAAATTTGGGGGAGCATATACCCGTCTGAGCTCCGTTCCGTCGTTTGTCGTAAATCTCCCGCTGCCTCCGCCGGCCCCTAGTCATTTTGTTCTGTCTCCTGCCATTCTCGACAACTACAACCTCCGTGTCACGGTGCAACAACCGCTGTTCACGGGGTGGAAAGTCCGGAGCGCCGTCGACGCTGCCGATTTTTCGGCACAGGCAACCCAGAAGGAATACGAGAAAGACAAAGGCGAATTGGTCTTCAACATCAAGAGCGCGTACTGGAATTTGTTCAAAGCCATTGAACTTCAGAAGGTGGTGGATGAAAACGTCGCTCAAATCAAGGCCCACGTAAAAGATGCGCAAAGCTGGCAGTCGCAGGGACTGATTACAACCAACGACGTTCTCAAAGTGCAGGTGCAGTTGTCGGAAGCGCAGCTTCGCCAGATCGATGCGCGGAATGCCGTGCAGCTTGCCCGGATCGGTCTTAACAACACAATCGGTCTGCCGCTCGACACGGAAATCAGGCTCACAAGCACACTGGATGACCAGTCCGTTCAATTCGATGCACTTCCGAACCTCATCAGGCAGGCCCAGGAGCGACGGGCTGAAATCGGCGCGATGGAATACAGGGTAAAGGCAGGCGAGTCCGGCGTTACGCTGGCGAATTCCAATTGGTTCCCCCAGGTGTACCTGACGGGCAATTACTACTTCAACAGGCCGAATCAGCGCTACCAGCCGATGGTCGATGCGTTCAAGGATACGTGGGATTTCGGTATCGGGATGTCGTTCGACATCTGGAATTGGGGCACCACGATCCATCAGGCCGACGAGGCGAGGGCACAGCTTGCACAGGCGCAGGATGGCCTGGCACAATTGCAGGATGCGGTATCGCTCGATGTGACGGGGAATTATCTCAATCTCCAGCGGGCGAAGGAACGGATTGCCGTTGCCCAGGAGGGAGTCAAACAGGCGGAAGAAAATTACCGGATTACGGACAACAAATTCAAACAGGGGCTGTCGGTCAATACCGACCTACTCGATGCGGAGGTTGCCCTGCTGCAGGCAAAAACCAATTATACGCAGGCCCTTACGGATTTTGCGATTGCAGAAGCCGGTCTTGAGCGCTCGATCGGAAAATAGCGGCGATACGCTGGAAGCGACAACATTCACGATTAGCAGAAGAGGAAACAACCATGAAGAGACTTAAGATTACGTTCGGCATCATCATCGTTCTGGGAATAACGGTCGCCGTCTTGATGAGCAACAAGTCCCGTATGCAGGCAAAGTCGAAGAAAGACGAGGTGCGGTTCCTGCCGGTAACGGTGACTCCCGTGACAAGACAGAAACTCTCGAACGAAATTTCCCTCGTGGGAACAATCGTCGGGAACAACGACGTTGCGGTCGTGTCCGAGATCCAGGGGAAGATCACGAAGGTCTTCAGGAATATCGGCGATGAAGTCAAAGCCGGGGATGTCCTTGTTCAAATTGACGATGAATTGAAGCACGCAGCGTATGAAGCCGCCGAAGTGAACTATGAAAAGACGAAGAAAGACCTCAAACGCTATCAGGAAATGTTGAAGGAGAATTCCGTTTCGGACGCCCAGCTCGAGGGAGCCCGTCTTGCCTATAAAGCGGCCGAGGCCCAGTATATCACGGCGCGGCGTCAGTTCAACGACACGCGGATCAAATCTCCAATCGCCGGAATCGTTACGGCCCGGCCGTTTGACGTCGGCACCATGGTCCAGAACAACACCGTTGTTGCGAACGTTGTCGACATTGCACGGCTGAAAGTCAAAATCAATGTGGCGGAACAGGACGTGTTCAAAATGCACGTCGGCGACAGCGTCGCAATCACCACCGACGTCTACCCCGGAGTTTCGTATGAGGGAACGATTTCGTCGATCAGCGATAAAGCCGACGACGCCCATACGTATCCCGTCGAAGTCTCGTTGCCGAACAGCACTCAGCATCCGTTGAGGGCGGGAATGTTCGGGCAGGTATCGTTCGTTTCCGTGAAGCCCGTTGAAGCCCTCACGATTCCCCGCGAGTCGCTCGTGGGAAGCATGAAGGACGCACAGGTGTTCGTCGTGGAAAACGGCATCGCCCGTCTTCGCACGATCGTGATCGGCGGTGAATACAACACGAATCTCAGCGTCAAGTCCGGCCTCACGGCAGGCGAAAGCGTTGTGGTCAACGGACAGAACAATTTGAAGGACAATGTCGCCGTGACGGTGCTGAAGTAACCGTCCGCACAGGAGAGGAAGAGTCCCATGACAATTACTGAGTTATCGATCAAACGGCCGTCCCTTGTGGTCGTCATTTTTTCGGCACTCGCGGTGGTCGGGCTTTACAGCTACAGCCTGCTGAAGTATGAGCTGCTGCCGAAGATCTCGCCCCCGTTTGTCACCATTACGACGGTCTATCCCGGCGCGTCTCCGAACGAAGTACAGAGCTCCGTCTCGAAGGTCATCGAAGACGCGGTTTCGGGACTTGACAAAGTCTCGGCAGTCAACACGACGTCGTCCGAGGGAGTCTCGTTCGTCAGCATCGAGTTCGAACAGTCGGCAGACGTCAACATCGCGCTCCAGGATGCCCAGAGAAAAGTGAGCGAGGTTGTAGCCCAGCTTCCCGACGGCGCAAAGACGCCGACGGTGACGAAGTTTGCGCTGGATGAAATCCCCGTCCTCCGGATGGGAGTGACCAGCACAATGCCGAGTCGCGAATTTTACCAGCTGCTGAAAGACCGCATCCAACCGCGGTTGTCGAAACTGGATGGCGTGGCCCAGGTCACCCTCGTCGGCGGCGACGAGCGTGAAATCCGGATCAACCTCGACCAGCAGAAGTTGCGGTCGTACGGACTTTCGGTCCTTCAGGTGGTACAGGCGGTGAAGTCCTCGAACCTCGATTTTCCCGCAGGGAAGGTCGAAGAAGGTGCCAGCCAGTATGTCGTTCGCGTGGCGGGCAAATTTTCTTCACTCGACGATATCCGGAAACTGGCCGTTGCGCAATCGACGCGGGGGAGCAACATTACCGTTGGCGATGTCGGCGAAGTTGAAGACGGCGAAAAAGAGCTGACGACGATCAGCCGGATTAACGGGATCACGTCGGTCGGCGTTCTTGTGCAAAAACAGTCGGATGCGAATTCGGTCGACGTGAGCAAGGTTGTCCGTGCGGAATTGCCGAAGATTGAGAAGGACTACAGGAACATCAACCTGAAGATCGACGTTGCGGAGGACGGTTCGACGTTCACCAAGGATGCCGCCGACGCGGTCAAGCACGACCTCATGCTGGCCATCCTGCTGGTTGCCATCGTCATGCTGGCATTCCTGCACAGCATCCGAAATTCCGTCATCGTGATGATCGCGATTCCCGCGTCGATGATTTCAACGTTTGTCGCGATGTACGCCTTCGGACTCACATT
Organism: Bacteroidota bacterium; assembly: GCA_036518155.1. GTDB lineage: Bacteria > Bacteroidota > Ignavibacteria > UBA10030 > UBA10030 > JADGQA01. The sequence goes on along the minus strand of DATDNS010000129.1, from coordinate 90 downwards.
GAACCTCATGACGCTGCTGGGTCTCTCGCTCGTTGTCGGCATTCTTGTCGACGATTCGATCGTCGTCCTGGAGAACATCTACCGCCACCT
>DATDNS010000128.1:0-3554 GCA_036518155.1 Bacteroidota bacterium | reverse complement strand
TGATTTGCTTTCATCCGGAGCCATGAACTTGCTCGCCGATGACTCAACCGTATCGTTCTGCACCTTCAGATAGACAAGCCCGCCAGCTCCGAGCGATTTTGCAAAGTCGGTCAAGCCATCCATTTGACTTCGGGAATACGATGATGCCCCCGGCACACAAATGCCTGCGACAACGCCCCCCTTCGCAACGGCTTCACTGAACACTCTGAAGCCGCTCTTTGCGACGAGGTCCGAACAAATCCTGATTCTCATGTCGAACCGCGTATCGGGTTTGTCAGTCCCGTATTGTTCCATAGCCTCTTTGTAGGTCAATCGGGCCAAAGGGGTAGGCACTTCGACACCAATGGCGGAACCAAAGAGTTCATTGATTGCCCCCTCAGTCATTGCAAGCACTTCGTTTTCGTCCACAAACGACATTTCAACGTCGATTTGGGTAAACTCCGGCTGGCGATCGGCCCTCAAATCTTCATCCCGAAAACATTTCACAATTTGGAAATAGCGGTCGAATCCTGACACCATGAGAATCTGTTTGTACGTTTGGGGTGATTGAGGAAGTGCATAAAACTTGCCGTGATGAATCCGGCTCGGTACGAGGTAATCCCTTGCCCCCTCCGGCGTGCTTTTCATCAGGATGGGAGTTTCAACTTCCACAAATCCATTCCGGTCAAAATATGAACGCGCGATCTGGTAAACTCGATGACGTAAGAGCAAATTCTGCTGCACGACCGGTCTGCGCAGGTCGAGATAGCGGTATTTCAGCCTGAGTTCCTCGCTGACATCGATGGAATCCTCAATGGGAAAAGGCGGAGTCTCAGCCTTGTTGAGGATGACTAACTCATTCGCTTCGACATCGATTTCACCGGTTGGCATGCTCTGATTGGCGCCCCCTTCCGGACGCATCGCCACTTTACCGCTTGTGGATATGACAAATTCAGAACGAAGCGTCTTGGCCACTTCATACGACGCGCCGCTTTTTTCCGGTTCGAAGGCAATTTGCGTAATGCCGTAACGGTCCCTAAGGTCGATGAAAATAAGACCACCGAGGTTTCTTCTCTTATCGACCCAGCCGGTCAATGTTACCTGTTTGCCGACATCGGATGCCCTCAGTTGACCGCAGGTATGGGTGCGCTTTTTGTAATCCTCCACGTGGGTATTCCTTCAGAAGTACTGCGAACGTTCGAAAACAGAAATGCGAGAAGCCGCGACGTCCGCAGGCATTCTCGCATTGTCTATGTGAATATTCAATTCAGGTGCTTGGTGATTTTCTCGGACAACAATTTCTTTGGGACTGCACCGACAATCTGATCGACAACGCGGCCCCCTTTGAAAATCAGCAGCGTGGGGATACTGCGGACGCCGTACTGCATGGAGGTCTGCTGGTTGGAATCCACATCAACCTTACCGACTTTCAGCTTCCCGTCATACTCTTTTGCGAGTTCTTCGACAACCGGGGCGATCATCTTGCACGGACCGCACCATTCCGCCCAAAAATCGATAAGGACAGGCGTGTCAGATTTCAGGACTTCATTTTGAAAATTCGCATCGGTCAATTCAACAGGCTTCATACCTTCTCCTCTGATTCCTCATCCCTGGAGTCTTACGGCACCCTCACCCAGAAGGTGTTCGACGGCGGAGATGAACTGATGATTGGGGTCGATTACATACTTTCTGGTAAAATATACTGAATTCCTTGATAATCCGCCACCGTTCACATTGAAGTAGCAAACGCAGTTTCCCCTGTGCTTTTCCAACAACTTCCCCAATTCAAAGATAGTTCCTTCGTCGACGGCGTCGAGATTTACATTCAACAATATGCTTTTCGCAAACCGTTCTCTGACTTTGTCGATTGGGAGCACTTCATTTACGATCACCTTTATCGTCTCTTCGTTTCCGTCGTTTCTTCCAATGACCATGATGATCGAACCACTGCTCAGGACTTGGCCGTATTTCTTGAAAGGGTCCGAGAATACAATGCATTCGGCTTTTCCCGTAAAATCTTCGATTGTCACGAACGCCATCTGGTTTCCCCGCTTGTCCACCATTTTCTTAACGTTCGTGATAATGCCGCACACACGGATCGTGGAGTTCGGTTTCACGCTTTGCGGATCGCCGAGTTTTGCTGAAGCAAATGCCTCTATCTCTTCCCTGTATTTCATGAGCGGGTGGCCTGAAACATAGAATCCCAACAAGGCCTTTTCACGGGAGAGTTTTTCGGTTTCGCTCCAGTCGGTGGTAACGGGCAAAGCAGGACGCGCGAGGACCTTTGCGGAAGGAGACTCAAAGAGAGTTGACTGACCGCGGCCCGAGGATTCCTGGAGATTCTGGCCGAAGCTGATCACACGATCGGCGGCGCCGAAGAGTTGTGCCCTGTTGTCGTGGAGCGAATCGAATGCCCCCGCCTGGATCAGACTTTCAATCGTTCGCTTGTTCGTCAATCGCAGGTCGACCTTGCTGCAAAAGTCGAAGATATCGGCGAATTTTCCGTGTTCGCTCCTCGATTGCACAATTTGTTCGACGGCAGACACTCCGACATTCTTGATCGCACTCAGGCCGAATCGAATCCCCTTATTCGACACGCTGAACTGCACCCCGCTTTCGTTCACATCCGGCGGCAGCACGGCGATCCCAAGTTTCCGGCAGTCGTCAATCAACAATACGATTTTGTCCGTATTGTCCATTTCGCTCGAGAGCGTCGCCGCCATGTATTCTGCCGGATAATGTGCTTTCAGGTACCCGGTCTGATACGCAAGGACAGAATACGCAACACTATGAGATTTGTTGAATCCGTAGGAGGCAAACTTTTCGATCAAATCAAATATTTCGCTGGCTGATTTCTTATCAATCCCGTTCTTCGATGCCCCTTCCGTAAATTCTTTTTTCTGCCTCGCCATCAATTCTTTGTCTTTCTTCCCCATTGCACGGCGCATCAAATCCGCCTGGGCAAGCGTAAACCCTGCGATTTCACTCGCAATCTTCATGACTTGCTCTTGATACACGATAATCCCGTAGGTGTCGCGAAGGATCGGCTCCATTTTGGGGTGGAGATACGAGATTTGTTGCTTCCCGTGCTTCCTGCTGATGAAATCCGGAATCATCTCCATCGGGCCCGGACGATACAGGGCGTTCATCGCGACAAGGTCGTGAATCGAGGACGGCTTGAGTCGTCTCAGGTAGTCCTGCATCCCCGAACTTTCGAACTGGAACAGGGCAACCGTCTGGCCTTTCGAGAACAGTTCAAGTGTCTTCGAATCCGACTCGGGAATCTTGTCAATATCAAGTTCGATGCCGTGGTTCTGTTTGATGAGGTCCAGGGCGTTCTCGATGACTGTCAGTGTCCTGAGACCCAGGAAATCCATCTTCAGAAGTCCCGCTTCTTCGAGGTCCTTCATGTTGTACTGTGTCATCAACTCCGTTTGCGGAGTCTTGTACATTGGCACGAAGTCGCTGATGTCGACCGTTGCGATCACCACGCCTGCAGCGTGCGTGGAAACCTTGCGATGCATTCCTTCAAGAACCGTCGAGGCCTCGATCAGCAGGTTGATCTTTTCATCCTG
>DATDNS010000127.1:0-5884 GCA_036518155.1 Bacteroidota bacterium | reverse complement strand
CGTGTCAACCAGAAACTAAAGCCACACCTTGGATTGTTAGTACTAACGGCGGTCCACAATCCAGAAGGAGCGCAGCCGTGTCGATCAAAGTCCTGATTGCTGATGACAATGAAATGTTCCGGAGACTGATTGCGAGATATCTCCAAAAACATCCGGAAGTTGCTGTTGTTGGTGAAGCGACTGACGGAGGCGATGCAATAAGAAAAGCGACCGAGCTGAGACCGGATATTGTCCTCCTCGATATCGATATGCCGAACCAGGACGGCCAGACAGCGTGCATCCAGATCAAACACTCCGTCCCCGCTGCAAAAGTATACTTGTGTTCGGCTCATTCCGACACAGTTCTCGGCCAGATCGCGGGAAGTACGCCTGCCGACGGCATTGTTCGTAAATCCGCACTCAGCGAGGATCTCGGCAAGATAATCGGCGAAGCTTCACGAAAGGACGAAGTACGTGGAACAAAAGGGGGAGTACAAGCGTCGAATAGACCTTGAAGAACCAGGAGAACGAATTGAAGGGAGTATACAATGAACGCAAGAATGAGTGTGTTAGCGATTGCACTATTTCTCTGTATTCCCGGAACAATGTTTGCGCAGGGTCTGAATTCGGTGTTCGCCTCAACCAACCACGCGGAAGCGGGTCCCGCAGTGTTCCGGTTGAATCAGAATTATCCAAACCCGTTCAATCCCACAACGAATATTTCATTTGCCGTCCCGTCGGATGGCAGGGCAACCCTGAGGGTGTTCAATCTCATCGGACAGGAGGTCGGAATACTCTTTGATGGGATGGTGGCCTCCGGAAAGTCGTACAGGACAAAGTTCGACGGATCAAACCTTCCTTCAGGAGTATACTTTTCACGCCTCGATTTTTTCCCCAACGGATCGTCGTCGGCAGGGATTGAACTGATGCGAAAGATGACACTTATGAAATGATGACGATGTCCGGCGTACGATACGTCGCTCGAACTTCCGACTCGACGTGAAGACGAGCAGCGTGCGTGCGCATCACATCGTCTTCCTTAAGGTCATCTCCACCTGAACATCGGTACTTAGTTCATCTCTTCGTTGCAATTCCCTCTCTTTAGCGTTACACTTACATCCGGTCATTCTTTTCGCCGGGCAACCGGTGCAATGTTCGAAAGACGACAACTACCGTGTCCAAAGCCACAAGCCCTGTTATCATTGCAGCCCGAGAACTGTCGGTCCGTTACGGCGAACAGGTCGTCCTGAAGAATGCGACGCTCAGCGTTCACCAGGATGATCGGATTGGACTAATCGGCAACAACGGTTCGGGCAAGACGACGATCCTGAAGATTATCGTGGGGCTCATCGAACCGGATTCGGGAACGGTAACCCGGCGCAAGGACATCGTGACCGGATATCTCTCCCAGGACTTTCAACTCGACCCGGCTCTGTCCGTTTACGACAATATCGTGGAGGGGGCGCACGATGTCATCGCTGCACTCCGGGAGTATGAAGCGCTCCCCTATACATCGGAACGGCGCCATGCGCTCGAGGCGCATATTCATCACCGGGATGGATGGAATCTGGAAAACAGGATTGAAACGGCGATGCACTCTCTGAATGTGCCCGATAAACACCGCGACATTGGAACACTCTCCGGAGGAGAAAAGCGGCGTGTCGCCTTGTGCAAGGCAATCATCTCTCGCCCGGACCTTCTCGTCCTGGACGAACCGACAAATCATCTCGACACACAGTCCATCGAGTGGACGGAACAGTTCTTGTCCAACTTCTCCGGCGCGTGTCTGTTCGTGACCCACGACAGGTATTTCCTCGACACGATTGCCACGCGTATCGTCGAACTTGCGGATGGGGTCTGTCATCCTCACTCCGGCAATTATACCGACTTCCTCCTGGACAAAGCGGAACGTGAATCCCAGCTGGAGACGGAAGAACGGAAGAGGAGGCGTTTTCTGCACCGGGAACTTGAATGGGTGCGCAAGGGGCCGCGGGCACGAAGAACGAAATCCAAAAGCAGGCTGGAAAAGTATTTCGAAGAAGCTGAAAAGCAAGGCCACGAGGCGGAGGAGCCTGTTGACCTGGTCATTCCTCCGGCATCGCCCCTTGGGTCCAAAATCCTGAGCCTGAAGAATGTCGGAATTCATCTCGGCGGCAAACAAATCTTCGGGGGAGTCGATTTCGATTTCGACAGGAAGAGAAAACTGGGTATTATCGGCCGCAACGGACTCGGGAAAACCACGTTGTTGAAAATCGTCCTGGGAGAATTGGAACCGACGGAAGGCCACAAAGATGTCGGCGAACGAACAGTCTTCAACTATATCGACCAATCACGTGTGGCTCTGAATGATGAGAACACCGTTCTGGAAGAAATTGGGGAGGGGAGGGAATGGATCCTGTTTGGCGGTGAAGGGAGCGGGCAGCGCCTGACAGTATGGAATTATCTCCGACGCTTTCTTTTTGCCGACGACAGGATGAAAACAAAAGTCGGAAAGCTTTCCGGCGGAGAACGGAGCCGTCTGTTGCTGGCGAAGATCCTCAAGAACGGGGGAAATTTCCTTATCCTGGACGAACCGACGAACGATCTGGATCTGGCCACGCTGCGTGTACTGGAAGAGGCACTCATAGCGTTCGACGGTTGTGTCATTGCGGTAAGCCACGACCGCTATTTCCTGAACAGAACCTGTAATGGTATTCTTGCCTTCGAAGGTGATGGGTACGTCCATTTCAGTGAAGGCGATTATGATTACTACATCGAAAAACGCAATGCGCGCTTCGCGAAAGCGGCGGCTGAAACCGAAACCGCTGCGCCGAAAAAAAGGGAGGGGGAAACTAAGCGCAAATCAGCAAACAAGTTGAAGTGGAAAGAGGCAAGGGAACTTGAAACGATCGAGCAGGAGATTGTGCGAGCAGAGGCGGAAGTGGTGCGTATCGAGGCAAGATTCGCAGCGCCGGATTATTATGCACGCGACGGCAACAACACGGCTCGACTGACGACGGAACTTGCCGATGCGAAAGCAAACGTCGAGCGTCTCTACGCACGTTGGCATGAATTGGAAGAACTTCGGTCGGGGTCGTCATGATTACCAGGCTCAAACCCGGCCGGCCGCGGCGCTGGATCCTGAGTTTCCTTTCGGTCCCCGTACTTTACCTCATTCTTCTGATTCCAGGGCCCGGATCAAATCCGCCTCTGCCTGCAGGCCGGAAGGCGTTCGTGTGGAATCAGGATCAGTACTGGTCAGCCCTTGAATCGAGATACGTTGCGGCCCGAGGAACTGAAAAGAAATACCTGATTGAAAACATCGAAACGGGGCTCAGACAGAGTGCTATCCTCACGAGTTCGTTGAACAAGAAACAGTATTTGGCGGACGACACGCTGTTTGATGAAATTGAACGGAACATATTTGTTCTCGCGCCTCTGGTTGCCTCGTGTCCAGAATACCTTGACAAATACGTTATCTCCATTGTCCGCTTGAGGTCGGCAGTGAAGAATCAGTCCCGCGGGTGGGATATGGATGCACTTTCCGTGCGCGACAGAATGTACCGGCTCCTCTACGGAAGCAGGGCTGCCACGGAAGAAGTTCTGCTCCAGACCCCGCATTCTGCGATGCCGGCAACCGTACTCTGCGATGACGAACGATCGGCTACTCCAGCAATGAAGATTCTTGGTGTGACCGTCCATAGCGGCGATATCCTCGTCTCCCGAGGCGGCGCCGCAACTTCCGCGCTCATTGCACGCGGAAACGATTATCCCGGAAATTTCTCCCACGTAGCTCTCATCCGTGTCGACTCATCCGGGCAGGCACAAATTATCGAGGCGCACATCGAGAAGGGAGTGGTGATTGCAAGCCTCGACGATTATCTCCGCGACACAAAGTTACGGGTGATGGTTTTAAGGCTCCGTTCGGACCTTCCGGCGTTGTCCGTCGATCCGATGCTTCCGGAAAAGGCTGCTTTTCTTGCACTGCAGCGTGCGCAGACGAGACATATACCGTATGATTTCAGTATGGATTTTCGCGACACTTCAAAATTCTTTTGTTCTGAAGTGGTGTCCGACGCTTACAGCAGGTTTGGCATCAAGTTATGGATGAGGCTCTCCAGCATTTCGAATCCCGGTGTCGCATCCTGGCTTGCCGATTTTGGCGTCAAACATTTTGAAACAGAAGAGCCATCAGACCTGGAATACGACCCGCAACTCCGTGTCGTCGCGGAATGGCGAGACCCGGAAGTACTCTTCAAGGATCATATCGACAACGCCGTCATCGATGCCATGCTTGAGGGTGCCGAGCGTGGAGAAGGGTTGGACTACGATTGGTACATGCTGCCGATTGCCCGAATCGCCAGGGCATACAGCGTTGTACTCAATCTACTTGGAAAAGCCGGACCGGTACCGGAAGGTATGAGCGCAGCAGCTGCCCTGCGTAACAAGAAATTCACGGCTCATCATGCCGATCTCGCAGGGCGGGTTCTGGAAGGGGCGCGGGAATTTCAGCGGACGAAAGGATACCTCCCGCCCTACTGGGAATTGTTGAAGTTGGCACGGGAGGCGAAAGCACCGATGCATTTCTAGACAACACTCCCAATAAAGAACCGGCACCTCCGGTCTGAAACGCAAAAACCCTGCCTTGTGGGCAGGGTTTCTTGTTACAGCGTGTAGCCAGGTTTACTCGGCGATGGAGACGTTCTTTGCCGACGGGCCTTTGGGGCCTTTTTCGACTTCAAACTGCACCTTGTCGCCTTCATTCAAGCTCTTGTAGCCAGTCGCTGTGATCGCGTTGAAATGAACGAACACATCGTCGCCGCCAGTGCGTGAAATAAAACCAAAGCCTTTTGCTGCGTTGAACCATTTGACTGTTCCTGTTTCCATAGAACAAATCCTTTCGTGTAAGTGAAACGACCCGGCAAAACCGCCGGGCAAGGTGTACGCCAACCTAAGCTTATCTGAATGATGGCGTTGCGACCTTGGAAGGACTCGTACGGTTCATCAGCAGGAATCTACAAGCGGTGTACTGTGAATTGCTACTACAAGGTGGTGATATTCCCGGTCAATTCCTAATCCTGGAAGAGATTGTCACCGCTAGAAGCATCAAAGGCAGAGTCAACTCGCTACCAGTACCTCGTTTAGGGGGAATTGAGCCTTCAAACATTTTTAGGACGCTTCTTCTGTACGGGTACGAATAGACCGATCAGAGTTCCGTACGCGGTGCTGACGTACGGATTACTTGAAATGGGACAAGTACCGCCGGCACATCCAATGAAGTAGTAGTAGGCGAATCCGCCCACGGCTCCCACGACGCCGAAGACCATTCTCCGCTGCCACAATGGCCGCGTTGAGAACTCGATTACCTTAGCCTTCAAGATGTTCCACCCGGCGATCATATCTTTGGCCTGAATTCGGATTTTGGCAGACTCCCGCTTGGAACAAGCGGAAGTGACTGGAGCGCTTCTCGCTTGAATTCTTCAGTTGATGGTAACCGACAATTCTTCCTTGATTGCTTCCTTCAACGCTTCTTTCGGCAAGGCACCGACCGCCATCTTTGGTTTTCCTTCTTTCGGTACAAACAAAAGGGAAGGGATGCTTCGGATGCCAAATGCTCCGGCCAATTCCTGTTCCTCGTCTGTGTTTACTTTGTAGAAATTGACTTTCCCCTTGTACTCTTCGGAGAGCTCTTCGATTACAGGGCCGACCATTCTGCACGGTCCGCACCAGGGAGCCCAGAAGTCGATGACGGCTGGGAGTTCACCCTCAAACTTCCATTCTTTGTTCTTCTCGTAGTTGAATACCTTCTCAAGGAAGGCCGATTTGGTTAATTGTTCTGCCATGAAATGATTCCTTCAATCAGATTTTAGGTTAGACAGCCGCGAGAGCGCGCTGCAGTTTATCTTTCACTTGTTGGGCGATAGGT
>DATDNS010000126.1:0-3402 GCA_036518155.1 Bacteroidota bacterium | reverse complement strand
TCCCCGGGCTCGAGGATGAGATCATCACCCGCGCTCCGGCACCTGCAGCGCCGTAGACCATATTAATCGCAGCCAGCTCGCTCTCAGCCTGTAAGACCACGGCGTTGTGTTTTTTTGCCTGCAGCGAAAGATATTCCATGACTTCGGATTGGGGTGTGATCGGATATCCGAAGTATGCCTGCATCCCTGCCCGCAAAGCCGCTTCGGCAAGCGCCTCGTTTCCCTGCATAAACATCGGTGTGTTTCCTGAACTCGATTCCATTTTTCTTTTCTCCGTCGACGAAGGTTCTTTGTGGGCGGCTGTTCTAGGCGGACTCAAGAACTTTGCCGGCTTCTCTGGCAGTTTTTGGTTGGCGGTAGACCGTGATTGCGACATCGGGGCAGACAAGCGCACAGTTCACACAACCAGTGCAGTTGTCATTCACCAGGACCGCATAACGATAGCCATTACGATTGATTTGATTTGAGAGGGCGAGACTTTCTTGCGGACAAGCTTGAATACACAACTCACAACCTTTGCAGACATCTTTTTCCACAATCACAGAACCACGTATCATAGGTACTCCAAATTGGGGAAATGCTTGAATTTGTGCAATCGGGCGCAAATCCTGTGCCATCATTGTTCACACTGAAAAACGATGTTGCACCTGAAAAGTCAGCAGCGATTATCGCGAAATTGGCAAAAATGAGAGACCCTGTTGAGCCATTCCCAATTTCAATAATGGAAATACCGCGAGTAAAGGTGGCAGGAATTGTTTATATGAATAAAAGCGAGGACAGATCTCAGATTGAATCTGAACGAGAGGTCAACTCTCAACAGCAAGCGCTCAAAGGTTCGGTCCGGCGAGTCGATGCGGAATTCCCGATGAACTCACGATCGCATCTTTTGACGCACGATCGAAAGCACGCGGCTTGCTTCGATGTTCATCATGCAGTCAAAAGTCTTGATCGGGCATTTTGCTCCGCCGTGAATTGAGCACGGTCGGCAGGTCAGTCCGAGTGTCTCGACGACGACGTCATCGCTGCCATACGGAGCAAAGCCAAATGCCGGGACGGTCGCACCAAAGATGGCGATGACAGGTGTGTGCACGGCAACCCCCATATGCATCGGGGCGCTGTCGTTCGAGACGATAAGACGGCTGCGTCGAATTAATTCCGCGGACTGGAGCAACGTGAGATCACCTGCGGAATTCAGAACATTATTGTTCTTCGCCAATGATTTGATATCAAGGCAGAGAGAGCGGTCTGCGTTGCCACCGACGAGTACCACCCCGCACCCTTCCTCCGCAAGCGTCCGTGCCACTTCGGCAAATCTTTCCTTAAGCCACCGCTTTGTATTCCAGACCGTACCCGGAGCGATTGCAATCAACGGTCGCTTTTGATCAATCCCGTTCTCGTCCAGGAACCTGTCCACGGCAGCCCTATCGCTGATGCCGGGATGAAGCGTCGGCAATTCCCGACCGGGTATACGGACGGACAACGGTTCAAGCAGAGAGAGATTCCTTTCAATTTCGTGGGTGTCAATTTTGTAACCGACAACGTTCGAGTACATCCATTGCGCGGCACTTTTGTCGAAGCCGATTCTTACCGGAATGTGTGCCAACAAGGCGAGTAAGGCACTACGGATCGAGCGATGAGGCAAGAGTGCAAGGTCATAGCCGCCTGATTTGATCAGACGGCTGAGGCGGAAGAAACCGCGGACTCCCTTGTCCTCCCCTCGCTTGTCGTACTGCAGAACTTGGCGGATAGAGGGATGATTGGCAAGCAATCCTGAACCCTGTGGCGTCGCGACGACATCGATGTCTGCCTCCTGAAATTCTTTCTTGAGCACCTGGATAAGCGGCAGGGTCAGGATGACATCACCAAGAAACGCAGTCTGAATGACGAGAATTTTTCGAAAGGAACGAAGCACGCTAGTTCTGTCGGTCAGTGGATTGTATCCGGGATGGAACATGCTTCCAACGTTTATGCATCCACATCCACTGTTCGGGGTGCTCACGAATGACGGCCTCGGTAATTGCAACGTGACGCCTTGTAAGTTCGTGGACATTTTCCGGAGTATATGCGTCAAGATCCTCCGAAGGCACTTCGTGGAATTCGGCAAGGTATGTGCCGTTTGCCTGCCGTACGGCGAATCCGACAAGCAATGGAGCACCCGTCTTGAGGGAGAACATTGCCGGCCCCTCAAAAGTCGGCACTTCCCTTCCAAAGAACCTCACGGTACCGCTTTCTTTCGAGGCAGCCTGATCTCCGACCATTCCGACAGCTTTCTTTTCCCGGAGTGCCTTCAATAGTTCCCTGACGGAACTTTCCATCGGGACTGCCACGTTGCCTAGCATCGTACGCCAGCGGTTAACCTGCTTGTCGACGCGTCTGTTGGCCTGCAATTTGACGATGACGTGAACCGGTATCCCGGTTCTTGCCGGCACCGATTGCGCCAGCAATTCCCAATTTCCAAAGTGCGCAGTCAACAGGATAATTCCCTTCCCACGGGCAAACACTTCCTTCACAAGCTCGGAGTTGCCAATGAGTACCAATCCATTGATGGCCTCTGAATTCAGGCGAGGGAAGTAGACAAATTCGAATAACGCTGTGCCAACGCTCCGAAACGATGCGCGCATAATCTTACGCAACTTCCCTTCATCGTAATCAGGAAACGCATTGCGCAAATTGTCCATCGTGACGGACCGACGGTATCCGAGAGTTATGCCGGCAAACTCTCCGGCAAATGCACCGAGCCTTTGGACGACTCCCAGCGGCAACATCCGCAGTATCAGTCCCACGCCGGAAAAAAACAGGTATTCGATGTAGTGTTTCATACACCAGCGAAGAAGTCTTTGATCATTCTCCCATCACCTTGACAATGACTCTCTTCTTCCTCTGGCCGTCAAACTCGGCATAGAAAATCTGCTGCCACGGTCCAAAATCAAGTTTTCCCTTGGTTACAGGGACAATGACCTCGTGGTGCATCAGGAGGCTTTTCAGGTGTGAATCGCCGTTCGATTCGCCGGTGTGATGATGCCTGTAATCCCGCCGGAACGGAGCCAGTCTTTCAAGCCATTCGTCGATGTCTGCGATCAGACCATCCTCGGCATCGTTCACGTACACTGCCGCGGTAATATGCATTGCCGAGACCAGAACCATTCCCTCGTTAATCTCGCTTTTCTCCACGATCGCCTGAACGTCGTTCGTTATGTTGATGTATTCCCTGTGTTCTTTCGTGTTAAACCAAAGATATTCCGTATGAGTTTTCATGGTTGATGTTTCCTTCCGAGTGGTCCGAGGATTTTGAAGCCAAAAGGGGGCAGACGAAGAGAGAGCTTCCCCTTCTCAGGAGCATAGGACTTGCCCCCCACGAAATCATAACACCGGTCTGACACTCCCACCTTCACAGCCTTTTGA
>DATDNS010000125.1:0-2257 GCA_036518155.1 Bacteroidota bacterium | reverse complement strand
TCGCCGTGAATGAGGCGAGGCGGTTGGGGATCCCGGTGGTGGCGATTGTCGATACGAATTGCGACCCCGACGGTATTGACTATCCGATCCCTGCAAACGACGATGCATTGAAGTCGGTTCAGCTGATCACCAGGGCGGTTGCGGATGCAGTGATCGAAGGAACTCAACGCGCCGCTGCTCAAAGAGCTGCACAGGCAGAGGCAGCAAGCGAAGCGGCGGAAGCAGCTCAACACAAAGAGAAAACTGAAGCGTAGTCCAGGAAAGGAATGAGAAGTTTCGTATGGCCGTAATCACGACAGAAATGGTAAAGCAGCTGCGCGAGAAGACAGGCGCAGGAATGATGGACTGCAAGCGTGCCCTGGAAGAAACCGGGGGCAATGCAGACCAGGCAATTGAATACCTGAGGAAAAAAGGAGCGGCAACGGCAGCAAAGAGGGCCGACAAAGAGACGAACCAGGGAGTTGTGGAAGCCTATATCCACGCCGGAGGCAGAATCGGTTCGATGGTCGAGCTCAATTGTGAAACCGATTTCGTCGCGAAGACTCCGGAGTTCAAACAACTTGCCCACGATATTGCAATGCAGATTGCCGCAATGTCGCCCCACTACATTTCGCGCGAACAGGTGAGCAAGGAAGCGGTTGACAAGGAACTGGAAATTTATAAATCACAGGCGGCCAACGAAGGAAAGCCCGCGAGTATTGCGGAGAAGATAGCCCAGGGCCGGCTCGAGAAGTTCTACCAGGAGGTGGTCCTGATGGAACAGAGTTTCATTAAAGACTCCGGAAAAACCATCAAAGATCTCATCGACGAGCAGACCGCAAAGGTGGGGGAGAAGATATCGATCCGCCGTTTCCACCGGTATCATCTCGGCGAGAATTGACACTACGGTTGACGCAATTGCTGCAAGCGTGAATTACCTGACTTTGTGAGACAGACAACCATGGCGCGACTCAAATACAAGCGCGTGCTCCTGAAACTCAGCGGAGAAGCGTTGATGGGCGATCTCGATTTCGGGATCGATGATGCTGTCCTTCGCCGGTACGCGGATGAAATAAAGAAAGCCCGCGAGCTCGGCGTCGAAGTGGGCATTGTCATCGGGGGCGGGAATATCTATCGCGGCGTCGAAAACTCGACGGACGGGATCGACAAAGTGACCGGCGACTACATGGGGATGCTGGCCACGGTCATCAACGCTCTTGCGCTGCAAAGTGCGCTCGAACACAGGGGATTGCTGACGCGCTGCCTGACGGCCATCAACATGGAAAAAATCGCCGAACCGTATATCAGGCGTCGCGCAATACGACACCTCGAAAAAGGGAGGGTCGTCATTTTTGCCGCGGGGACCGGGAATCCGTATTTTACGACGGACACGGCCGCCGTTCTTCGGGCGATCGAAATTCAGGCCGATGCGATCCTGAAAGGAACCCGTGTCGACGGCGTCTATGACAGCGACCCGGAAAAGAACGCCGGCGCGAAATATTTCCCGGAGATTTCGTACACGGATGTTCTGAAGCACAATCTCCAGGTGATGGACCTTACGGCGATCACGCTTTCAAAAGAAAACAAACTGCCGATCATTGTTTTCAACATGAATACACCTGGAAACTTCGGGAAAGTCGTTGCCGGTGAGAATGTGGGTTCCAGGGTGATGGATGCACCGACCGTAGTCCGCTGAGTTTGTAGTCCAAGCATTCCTGAACATTCTGAAGGGACCAACTATGCCATCAAAAGATATTCTGAAGAATGCGGAAGATCGGATGAAGAAGGCGATTGAGGTGGTTCGCGAAGAGTTGATCAAGATCCGGACGGGGAAAGCGACGACAGCATTGCTCGACAGCGTGAAGGTGGATTACTACGGGACGATGACGCCGCTCATTCAGGTGGCGAACATCAGCACGCCGGATGTCCACACCATCACGGTTCAGCCCTGGGAAAAGGGTATGGTGGCGGCCATCGACAAGGCGATCCTGAATGCCAACCTCGGCCTGAACCCGATCAATGACGGGAATGTCGTCAGGGTTCCGATTCCCCCGCTGAATGAAGAACGCCGCAAAGATCTCGTGAAACTTGTGAAGAAATTCGGCGAAGAGGGGAGAATAGCTGTTCGCAACGTCCGGCGTGATGCCATCGAACATCTGAAGAAAGAAGAGAAGGACAAACACATGCCGGAAGACGAGCGCAAACGGAGCGAACAGGAAGTTCAGAAATACACGGATAAGTATATCAAGGACATCGATACCCTGCTCACCGTGAAAGA
>DATDNS010000124.1:0-5375 GCA_036518155.1 Bacteroidota bacterium | reverse complement strand
ATGTCGCAAAAGTGGAGAAGAAGGGGAGGACGAAGAAGGAATTGCATCAGGTCCTCGAATGGTTGACAGGCTTCGATAACAAAAAGCTGCAGGAACTGATCAAAGCGAAGGTCACGTTCGAAACCTTTTTCCACAAAGCTTCGTTGAACCCCAATGTGCACCGTATCACCGGAGTCATCTGCGGGTACCGCGTGGAAGACATCAAGGATCCCTTGACCCAACAGGTAAGGTATTTGGACAAGCTCGTGGATGAGCTGGCGAAAGGCAGGCCCATGGTGAAGATTCTGCGCGGCTCGTAGCGTCTTGCCTCGTTTCGCTGCACGGGACCACTTGATGAACATGAATAGTAACCCAGGTATTGGCTAAATGGTCTGGAGAAGAAATCCAGCTCACATCGCCGACTGCCTCCACATGCCTTCGCCCAACCTTCCCGGCGCTTCCGCTCGCACGGCAAATCCCAGGGACCACTCCGTAACAACGACAGTTGCTCATCCCGTCGCAAAAAAGATGAGAAAAGGAACTTGTGTGATATGGTTATGTTGAAACTAGGTAAGAGAATCCGTTGAGCTCGTCCCGTATCGCACTTGCCAGAGAGAACAGTGTGGAGTGCGGCACAACTGTCCCGAGGATTCGAGACAACAGTTTTTTCTGAAAACTATTCAACGATAAACAATCACCGACCAGTGTTCTGAGGAGAGAATTCATGAAGGCCGTCGTCATTGGAGAGTCGTCTGGCGCCAGCAGGGATGTCATTATGGCGGTGTATCCTCGTCACAAGAAAGTTGTGGACAAATACGCCGCACAGGGTGTTGTGCTGGGCATAGGGCCTTTTACCGATGGCGGTAACATGGCGATTTTCAGGACCAGAGAGGCAGCAGAAGCCTTTTCGAAGGAGGACCCATTCATCCTTGAGGGGGTGGTCAAATCGTTTCTGATCAAGGATTGGAATGACTCAGTGTTGCCAGAATAGCAGGTAACCATCGTCTCGCAGACGATCGCAAATACTCTATTCTATTTCTTCCGCAAAACGCAATCGACGGTGGAGTCACCGTGCACCGGACAAGCGGCACATCGGCGTTCGTGTTGAGAAGACGAGCCGGAATACATGTACCAGCGTAGCCGGTAGTCCAAAAAAGGTATTCGATATGATGAGACTTTTCAAGCGGTTTCAGGACCTGGGCATTGAAGGTGAAAAAGCGAAGTACTATGACCGCATAACACGTCAGCACCGCATCGCTGAGATAAAGGAACAAGCCCGGGAAGTAGCCAGGCATATTAAAGAAGGAGATTCTGTGCTTGAGATAGCACCCGGAGCCGGTTATCTTTCCATTGAACTGGCCAAACTTGGGAACTATAGAGTAACAGGAATGGATATAAGTAAAGACCTTGTAGAAATTTGCACCAACAATGCCAAGGAGGCAGGAGTACAAGTTGATTTCCGGCAAGGAAATGTTGCTGCAATGCCGTTCCCCGCTGAAATGTTCAATTGCACGGTCTGTGTCCTGGCATTCAAGAACTTCAAGGAACCCACGAAGGCGCTTGAAGAAATGTATAGAGTGATGAAACCCGGTGGGACGGTCCTGATTATGGACTTGAACAGAAACGCATCGATGAAAGCAACAAAAAGGGTTGCAGAGAAAATGGGTCTACGGGGGATCACCGCATATATTGCCGGAGCGATCCAGCGAAGCGGATCGTACAGCAGAAATGAATTTGAAGCCTTTCTCTCGCACACGAAATTCAAGAACTATGAAATTAGGGATAGCGAAATGGGATTCTCGATATACTTGTCGCGATAGCCGAATTCAGTCAAATGAGATGTCAGATGTCTTTCACAATAAACAACTCATAGAGGACCGCATCATGGTTTCACGCATTCAAAAAGAAAAAGCCGAACTGTTTCTGAACTACCATAAGGGCAAAGAAATCCTGGTCCTGTTAAACTCGTGGGACATCGGAAGTTCCAAACTCATAGAAGCGTGCGGCTTTAAAGCAATCGCGACAACAAGTATGGGAATTGCCGCCTCGTTAGGGCGACCAGACTGCCAAGTAATACAATTGTCGGAATTGATTCAAACGGTCACGGGAATCGTCCATGCAGTACACGTTCCGGTCACTGTCGATTTCGAGGCCGGATATGGAAATACTCTAAATGAGATCCTTGAATCAGTCAAAAAGATCATCGCAACAGGAATTGTCGGAATAAACATTGAAGACAGCATCGATCTCAATCCGGTATTGATTGACGAGACGGAATTTTGTGAACGCATAGCAGCCATCCGCGCGTTATCGGATTCACTCGGTTTTCATTTGGTCATCAATGCGAGAACGGATTCATTCTATACGTCGTCGCGTTCGCCGCAGGAAAAACTGACCGAATCGATCAGGCGTGGCAACAGATACCGGGAAGCCGGTGCGGATTGCATCTTCGTGCAACCCGTCTGGGACAAGGAAACGATTGCCACGTTGGTAAAGGAAATCAATGCCCCGATCAATATTCTTGCGAACCCCGGGAATGCGGGAGGAATACCGCCATCCGTACGCGAACTGCAGGATTTGGGTGTTGCCCGCTTAAGCCTCGGTTCGGGATTGATGAAAGCGACGTTGGCGCTGATGAAAAAAGTCGCCGACGAACTTTCTGAAAAAGGGACGTACAACGTTTTAGTAGATACGTTAACTCCTCTTCCCGATGCCGTGAAGGCCTATAAGATGGCGATAGGGCAGAAACCATGAAGAACGGCTCCGACAATTGACAATTTGGTCTTTGAACTCTGCAATTAACATCGTTTCCGGAGGTCTATGAGAAAGGTTGTTTTTGCGATCAATAGTACCGCTGACGGGTACTGCAGCCACACGGACGGGATTCCCGATGAAGAGTTGCACGAATACTTCACCAACCTGCTGCGTAGTGCAAGCGTCATCCTCTCCGGCCGGATCACATATCAACTTATGGTCCCCTATTGGCCCGACGTCGCCAGGAACAAATCGGAAACAGGGGCTACTATGGAGTTCGCCCGCGTGTACGACTCGCTCGACAAGGTCGTCTTCTCCACGACATTGAAACACGTTGAGGGTAAGAACACGAGAATCGTGAACGGAAACATCACGGAAGAGGTAATGGCGCTGAAGCGGCAGCCCGGAAAAGACATTTGCGTGGGGAGTCTGAGCATTGCGTCCCAGCTCTCGCAAGTCGGGTTGATCGACGAATATCGTTTCGTGATTCACCCGGTCGTTGCCGGAAAAGGACCGCGGTTATTCGAAACCGTGAAACTGCAGGAGAGGCTCCTGTTGGATCTTGTCGGTTCAAAAACTCTTCACTCCGGCGTCGTCGCCCTCCACTACAGCAAGCGCCCCTGAGATGAGGTGCCAAAGGACCCCTTCACAACTATAGCAGAAAGACATTTCATGTCAGTGCCTAAGAAATCAGTCAGCAGTTCTGCTTCTGCGGAACAGCAACTCAGCAGCTTTATTGCCAAATTCAAGCCGGGACGACAGAAGCTCATTCAGTCGGTCCGCAATGCGCTCCGAAAGAGATTCCCCACGGCGAATGAATTGGTGTACGATTATCGAAAGAACTTCGTCATTGGATATTCTCCGATAGAGAGTGGATCCGATGCCATCGTAGCGCTGACTGCCGACGCCGACGGGGTCCGTCTCATCTTTAATCACGGACCGGATCTTCCGGATCCCAGGAAAATTCTGCTCGGCAATGCCGGCCAGACCCGCTTCATCTGGCTGGAGTCAGCCAGAGATATGCTTCGGCCCGAAGTCGAAGCGCTCATGACCGCCGCTGTCAGAAAAGCCAGAATCCCTCTTCGTAAATCAGGCCGCGGTGAGGTGATCATAAAATCCATGTCTTGGAAACAGCGGCCACGGAAACCGACGGTCAAGCGTTAGCCGCACATTGCGCCCGGATTGAAAGCACAATAATGAGCAGAGAAAACACTTAGAAAATGGAATTCAGCCCAACCAACAATGTCGTCAAACTCTGTCTCCAAGGAATGGACATGGAAGCAAGGGACAAACCTGAAGAAGCAAGCAGTCTATTTCGTCAGGCCTGGAACAAAGCGACAAACGACTTTGAAAAGTATCTTGCAGCGTATTATGTGGCCCGGCGTCAAAAAAATGTTTCCGACAAATTACGATGGCTCGAAACGTCTTTGGAGTGTGCACTCAAAATTAATGACGACGCTGTTAAGGGGGCTTTTCCATCCCTCTATTTAACCATTGCCACATGCTATGAGGACTTACGTGACCTTGACAGCGCAAAAAAGAATCATGATTTGGCATGTTCTTTTTCGGACGAACCGACTGACAAAGGTCCCTTTTATCACGGGACGAGAGCAGATTTGCAGGTTGGCGATTTGCTGACAGCAGGGGGCAGATCGAACTACAACCCCGACATCACCATGAATCACGTTTATTTCACAGCCCTGGTTCGTGGGGCGGGACTTGCTGCGGCATTAGCGAAAGGTGACGGACGTGAACGTGTGTATATCGTTGAACCGACAGGGAGCTTCGAACACGACCCGAACGTGACAAACAAAAAGTTTCCGGGTAATCCAACACGTTCGTACCGTACCGCATCACCATTGAAAATCGTTGGTGAACTCACAGATTGGGCGAGACAAACACCTGAGGAACTCCAACAATGGCGCGAAAAGTTGAAAAACGTCAAAGGGGATATCATAAACTAATTTCCGGGATGCTGAGCGGTTTACTGCTGTCGGAAAACATAGCGTTCGAATTCATCAGCAACGCGGATGCAGGAGATTTATGAGGAAGGTTGTTTTTGGGATCAATATCACTGCTGACGGGTATTGCGGCCACACGGACATGGTTCCGGACGAAGAGTCGGGAGCGTACTTTACCGGCGTGTTAAGCAAGGCGAACGTCATCGTCTCCGGCCGGATCACGTATCAACTCATGGTTCCCTATTGGCCCGACATTGCCAGGAACCCGTCGGAGTCGGAGGAAGACAGAGCGTTCGGTCGACTGTACGACTCGCTCGAGAAGGTTGTTTTCTCCACGACATTGACTCACGTTGAGGACAAAAACTCGAGACTCGTGCGCGGAAACGTCGCGGAAGAGGTCCTCGCGCTGAAGCAGAAGGCCGGCAAGGACATTTTCATCGGCAGTTTGAGCATTGCGTCCCAGCTTTCGGACCGTGGGTTGATCGACGAATATCATTTCGTTATCCATCCGGTTCTTGCCGGGAAGGGACCGCGGTTATTCGATACGGTGAAGCTGCGGGACAGATTTCAGCTGGCCTTGCTCGGTTCGAAGACCTTTCGGTCCGGCGCCGTTACCCTTCACTACAACAAGCGTGCGTGAGACAACTCACGGAAAACCGGCATTGTGGGCACGCAAAGATC
>DATDNS010000123.1:0-6616 GCA_036518155.1 Bacteroidota bacterium | reverse complement strand
TTATCCGGGGGGCTTCGCGCAGCAGACGGGGCAAACCGATCATTGCGTTGCCGGCAACAGCGAAGAACGGCCAGCGTTCGCGAATAGTGCCCACGCTGTCGCCGGGTGCGGGCGTCACCACGACGCGAGGCGATGTTCATTACGTGGTCACAGAATTCGGCATCGCCAACTTGTTTGGGAAGACGGTGCGTCAGCGGGCAAAGGAATTGATTGAAATCGCTCATCCTGATTTTCGGTCCGAGCTTGAGAATTACGCCACCGGGCGCAAGTTCTTTCCTCAGCCCGGATCGACTGTACTAAGTCCAAATTGAACACAAGGACAATCACGCAAGCAACTATACGAGAAGATCAAAAACATGGAAACGAAGACGAATAACCGAGAAATGGTCACCATTGATGGCAACGAGGCCGCTGCTTATATCGCTCACAAGACAAACGAAGTAATTGCAATTTACCCCATCACACCTTCATCGGGAATGGGGGAGTGGGCCGATGAATGGTCGGCATTAGGAAGAAAGAACATCTGGGGGACGGTTCCCAGCGTGGTCGAGATGCAAAGCGAAGGAGGAGCATCAGGAGCAGTACACGGCGCGCTTCAGACCGGTGCACTCTCCACAACCTTCACGGCATCCCAGGGACTTCTGTTGATGATTCCCAATATGTTCAAGATTGCAGGCGAGTTGACGTCGACCGTCTTTCATATTGCCGCAAGGACAATCGCAACTCATGCCTTGTCGATTTTTGGCGATCACAGCGATGTGATGGCAGTCCGATCGACAGGTTTTGGCATGCTTGCTTCAGGGTCTGTCCAGGAGGTCATGGATTTGGCCTTGGTTGCCCAGGCGGCGACACTCGAAGCAAGGGTTCCGTTTCTCCATTTCTTTGACGGATTCCGGACGTCAGCCGAAGTCATGAAGATTGAGCAGTTGTCTGAGGCCGACATCCGTGCGATGATTGACGATGAGTTGGTTTGGGCGCATAGGGCACGGGCACTTTCCCCCGATCATCCGGTTATGAGGGGAACCGCGCAAAATCCGGACGTCTTCTTCCAGGCCCGAGAACGTCTGAATCCATACTACCAGGCGTGCCCCGAAATCATCCAGAAAACGATGGACAAGTTTGCATCGATCGTTGGACGGAAATATCATCTGTTCGACTATGTCGGAGCGCCGGATGCTGAACGTGTCATCATCATGATGGGTTCGGGCGCCGAAACAGCCCACGAGACGATAGACTATTTCACAGCAAAAGGGGAAAAAGTTGGGCTGATCAAAGTCCGGTTGTATCGCCCGTTCTCCGGCGAACACCTGATGAAGGCACTTCCCAAGACCGTCAAACGGATCAGCGTGCTCGACCGCTGCAAAGAACCTGGAGCAACAGGAGATCCGCTCTATATGGATGTCGTAACGTCGCTCAGCGAATCATTTTCAAAGGGAACCGCACCCTTTCAATCGTTCCCTCTCGTGACAGGCGGCAGGTATGGACTATCGTCGAAGGAATTCACTCCGACGATGGTAAAAGCCGTCCTCGACGAAATGAAGAAGGATGCACCGAAGAACCATTTCACGGTCGGCATCGACGACGATGTCACACATACGAGCCTGCAATACGACCCGGCGTTCGGCATTGAAGCGAACGATGTCGTACGGGCAATTTTCTACGGTCTTGGTGCGGATGGGACGGTTGGGGCAAACAAGAATTCAATCAAGATCATCGGCGAGGATACCGATTTTTACGCGCAAGGTTATTTCGTCTATGATTCGAAGAAATCCGGATCGACAACCACCTCACACCTGCGATTCGGTCCAAGACCCATTCGTTCGATTTATCTCGTCGAATCGGCGAATTTTGTTGCGTGCCATCAATGGTTCTTTCTCGAAAAATTCGACGTGCTGAGAAATGCGGCTCCCGGTGGAACATTCCTTCTGAACAGCATGTACGGGCCGAAGGAAGTCTGGGACAAACTTCCCAAGCTTACCCAACGTCATATTATCGAGAAGAAGCTTAAGTTCTTCGTCATTGACGGATATAAGGTTGCCACGCAAACGGGAATGGGAAACAGAGTGAACACGATCATGCAGACGTGTTTCTTTGCAATTTCAGGTGTCCTTCCGCGCGAAGATGCTATTGCAGCTATCAAGAAGTCGATTAAGAAGACGTATGGCAAAAAAGGTGAAGAGATTGTGCGAAAGAATTTCGAAGCGGTTGACCAGACGCTTGCGAATCTCTTTGAAGTGACGATACCGGCAAACGTGACAAGCACGATCGAAATGCCCCCGGTGGTATCTGAAAATGCCCCGGATTTCGTCAGGAATGTGACAGCAAAGATCATCGCAGGGTTGGGTGACGAACTCCCAGTGAGCGCGATGCCTCTCGATGGAACGTTCCCGACGGGAACAGCAAAATGGGAAAAAAGGAATATTGCTCTCGAAATTCCGGTATGGGAAACCGATCTTTGCATTCAGTGTAACAAATGCGCTCTGGTATGCCCCCACGCCGCAATCCGGGTCAAAGTGTATGACTCCAAGTACCTGGCGTCAGCGCCGAATTCATTCAAGTCCGTGGATTACAAAGGACTGGAATACAAAGGCATGAAGTATTCGGTCCAGGTTGCGCCCGAAGACTGTACAGGATGTGAAATATGTGTTGAAATCTGTCCCGCAAAGAGCAAGTCCGAAGTCAAACGCAAGTCGATCAACATGAAGCCGCAGCAGCCGTTGCGGGAGGCAGAGCGGGCAAACTTCGAGTTCTTCCTCGGTTTGCCTGAGGCAGACCGTCGAACAGTGAAGTCAGAGACGGTCAAAGGAAGTCAATTCTTCCAGCCGCTCTTTGAATTCTCAGGAGCCTGCTCGGGATGCGGTGAAACTCCGTATGTCAGGATCGCCACGCAGCTCTTTGGAGATCGGATGGTTGTTGCGAATGCCACCGGTTGTTCGTCAATCTACGGAGGCAATCTTCCGACGACGCCGTGGACAACAAACAACGAAGGCCGCGGTCCCGCGTGGTCGAACTCTTTGTTCGAAGACAATGCGGAGTTTGGACTTGGCATGAGGCTGACCATCGACAAACATACCGAAATGGCGAAGGAGCTTCTTGGCCGGCTTGCTTCAACGGTGGGCGAACCGTTGGCGAAGGAAATCCTCGAAGCTCAGCAGTCTGATGAAGCCGGAATCTATGAACAACGCCTGCGTGTTCAGAAGCTGAAGAATGCTCTTAACCGTGTGAGTTCTCCCGAGGCGAAGAATCTGCTGAGCCTCGCGGATAACCTGGTGAAAAAGAGCGTCTGGATTATGGGCGGAGATGGCTGGGCGTATGATATTGGCTACGGTGGTCTCGACCACGTTCTTGCTTCAGGAAAGAATGTGAATGTTCTGGTCCTCGACACGGAAGTCTACTCCAATACAGGCGGCCAGATGTCAAAATCGACGCCGCGGGGCGCGGTGGCGAAGTTCGCCGCTGCCGGCAAATCGACGGGCAAGAAAGATCTTGCGTTGCTGGCGATGACCTACGGAAATGTGTACGTTGCCCGCGTCGCGCTGGGCGCAAACGACGCCCAAACGGTCAAAGCATTTCTTGAAGCGGAAGCGTATGACGGCCCTTCCATTATTATTGCCTACAGTCATTGCATCGCTCACGGCATTGATATGGGGAAAGGCATGACCAACCAAAAAGTGGCAGTCGAGACAGGGTATTGGCCCTTGATGCGATACAATCCCGCTCTCATCGAGGAAGGGAAGAATCCGTTCAAGCTCGATTCGAAGCCACCAAAGTCGCCACTTCAGGATTTTACGAACCTGGAAACAAGATTCAAGATCCTTGAAAAGAGTCATCCCGATCGTGCAAAGGAGTTGTTGGAACTGGCGCAAGGTGATATCGAACGGAGATGGGATTACTATGCAAATCTCGAAGCCGACGGGATTTCAGAAAAGAAAGAACCGGCATAACACACTGATCGAACCCACGCCAGAGGAGCCGAACCATGGATTTGACAACGACGTATCTTGGTTTGAAACTGAAAAACCCGATCGTTCCGTCCGCCAGCCCGCTTTCTCATACGCTCGACAGCATGAAGAGAATGGAAGAAGCGGGAGCGGCGGCCATCGTCATGTATTCCTTGTTCGAAGAACAAATCATTCACGAAACGGCGCAACTGAACTACTATCTGAACTACGGCAGCGAGAGTTTTTTCGAAGCTCGATCGTACTTCCCTGACATCCACGATTACAATCTTGGTCCTGAAGAGTATGTTGACCTGCTCGGAAGGGCAAAGAAAACGCTGGGAATCCCAGTCATCGGGAGTCTCAACGGTGTGACCGCGGGAGGATGGGTGCGGTATGCAAAGAAAATGGAAGATGCGGGTGCGGATGCTGTGGAGCTCAATGTCTACTATATCCCTGCCGACCCAGCATTGTCGGGCGCAAATGTCGAAGATCGATACCTTGAGGTGTTGAATGAAGTGAAACATGCCGTAGGAATTCCCGTGGCACTGAAGCTTGGCCCCTTCATCAGTTCGCTGTCGAACTTCGCGCACCGACTCGATACTGCGGGGGTCAACGGGTTGGTACTGTTCAACAGGTTCTATCAACCCGACATTGACCTCGAAGCGTTGGAAATACGACCGGGTGTTGTTCTGAGTCAGTCGTACGACAGCAGGTTGGCGCTTCGTTGGATTGCCATCCTGAAAGGGAACGTTAAAGCCAGTCTTGCCGCAACCGGCGGGGTGCATACGGCAGAAGATGTTCTGAGGCTCATTATGGCTGGCGCCGATGTCACAATGATGTGTTCCAGTCTGCTCATGCACGGACCAAAACACATCACCGATGTCCTCCGCGGAATCGATCAATGGATGATCAGCCATGAATACGTTTCGATAGCACAAATGAAAGGGAGTATGAGTCAGAAGTCAGTGGCCGACCCATCTGCCTTTGAACGGGCCAACTACATGAAGGCGCTGAACCAGTACAAACCGAGTTACAACTGGTAGGCGAACCAGCCGAATGCGGTCAGGATGTCATTCTGTCGCGGCAAGCACGTGTGCTTGCCGCGTCCTCTTCCCACACCTTCGCAATCTTAAGAAATCCCTTCCTGCCTCTGTTCAATTTTCCAACTTGTGAAGATACTATTGCCAGTTCTGATAATGGTTTCTGTGATTCCGCTCAAAAAACGAAACTTCATTCGACCCCGTGGTGGCATAGGTATTGCAGAAAAATACAACGCTCTTGCTGATGGATTTATTCAGCAATCACTACAACAAAGCCTTCAATAATAACATTTGCGCTTGGTCTTGGATACGCACGTCGTTTTGCGAAGACGAGAGTGGGAAAGACCAGCTTGATGACAAGAAAGACTCGATGCTGTTTGAACCTGGTTGTTTGTGCAAAGCGGACAGAAGCGTCCCCGCCTTAAGCCTTGTTGATCGAATAAGAGTCGTCTCGCTTATTGCTTCCGTTCTGGTGCTGCCTGCATTGGCGCAGTCACAGTCGCGGGCAGATTGCCTCGCATGCCATAGTGACAAGTCCATGACGATGGAGAAGAACGGTCGGGAGATCTCCATCTATGTCGACGAATCGCAATTCCAGAGCTCCGTGCACGCAAAGATCGTCTGTGTTGCCTGCCATATAGGATTTGACCCGAACAACGTTCCCCACAAAGAGAAAATCGAACCAGTCAACTGCTGGACGTGCCACAAAGACGCCGGGCTGAAACATCGTTTCCACCCATCGATGATCAAGGCGGGCGGAAAACGAGGCAATCCGGCTCTGGCGTGCAAGGAATGCCACGGTACACACGGTGTCGTTTCTCCAAAAGTCCCAGGGTCGAAATTTTCATCGGCAAACATTGTAAACGCTTGTGGAGAATGCCACAGTGACGTCGAAGGAACGTTTGTCCGTTCCGCTCACGGGAAAGCGTTGCACGCGGGAATTCAGGGGGCGCCGAACTGTCTGTCGTGCCACCGGAATCAAGTCGCGACACCTGCCTCTGCTCAGGATACGGCAAAGCTGAAAATTGTGCAGGAGAAGCTTTGCCTTTCGTGTCACCTCGATGATCCCAATGTTCGCGCGAAGACTTCTCCAACCGCGGGTTTCATTGCCGCCTACGGGTCGAGTGTTCACGGTGCAGCGTTGAACAACGGCAACGGAAATGCTGCCAATTGCATAGACTGCCACGGAAGTCATGAGATGAAAAAGGGCTCGGATCCGAGTTCACGGGTCAACAGATGGAATATTCCCCGCACGTGCGCCACGTGTCACTCGGCAGTGGAGGAACGATACAGACAGAGCGTGCACGGCGTTGCCGTCGCAAAAGGAAACACCGATGCGCCTGTTTGCACGGACTGTCACGGTGAGCACAATATTTTGGGACATCGAGACCCAAAGTCGCGCGTTGCGGCCACGAACCTCTCAGCGGAGGTTTGTTCGCCGTGTCACAGTTCTGTCCGGTTGACAGCAAAATATGGAATCCGGGGCGACAGGTTTCAGACGTACTCGGATAGTTATCACGGTCTCGCGGTACGCGCCGGGAGCGTCGAGGTTGCGAACTGTGCAAGCTGCCACGGTGCTCACGATATCAAGCCGTCAAGCGATTCGACGTCGTCAATCTATTCCACAAATCTTGC
>DATDNS010000122.1:0-3729 GCA_036518155.1 Bacteroidota bacterium | reverse complement strand
CCATTTCGGTACCATGTATTACGGATCCACGCCGAACCCTGAATCACAACTTGAAGCGCTTCGAGCAGCCGCAACGCAGGAAGGAATCGCAGATCGTATCGTCGCACTCGAAGTCGGCGAACAGCACGTTTTGTTCTGAATCGAAGAAAATGTGGTTTTCGGAATTATCGCGCAACTCCAGTGAGTCCCTCCACTTATGCGATGGTAAGCGGTGTCCTTCCCGCCAACAGGTGACTATCGTTCGAGCATTCTTTCGGGAATATTTCCGTTCGAAACAAGTCGGCACTCCATCCAAGTCTCTTAGTCTAAGATCCGGACGACGACTCTCCCAAATATCGGAATCCTCTCTGTTGGGTTTCCGGATGCCGACCATCTCCGCCGATTTTCCTTGCGAATCTTTCAGTATATTATAGTCGCGAGTTCAAGATAAGGAATACGCTTATGAATACTGCCCAACGACTTGTTGCAGAACTTCAGCAGGAATCCGCGAAAAACCGATTGATGCTTGACAAGATCCCCGAAGCAAAGCTCTCCTGGAAACCGCACGAAAAATCCATGACCATCGGCAGGCTAGGTATGCATATCGCAGAACTTCCGGGCTGGATCGTTCGCAGCCTTACCAGCGAGGAATATGAGATCCCCAGCGGCCCGTATAGTCCGAATATTCCGCAGAAACACGCACAGATCATGGAGGAATTCGACCATCAGTTGCTCCACGCTGCCGAGATTCTCAGGACGGCGACTGACGAAACGCTTTCGAAGAACTGGAAAGTCCGGAAGGGCGACAGGCTCATCTATGACTTGCCCCGGGCAGAGGTCATCCGGCGCCAGATGAACCACATCATTCACCATCGCGGCCAGCTCTCGGTGTTCCTCCGTTTGCTGGATATCCCCGTTCCCGGCACGTACGGACCCACCGCTGACGAGAAGTAAGGGACGTCCGCGCTTCTTTGCATATTGACACAAACAGAGTACACTCACAGTATCTACGGTGTCCGCTTTTGCGGTTGCCGGCGTCTGCACGCCCTGGCCGCATCACCTCTTCCTTCCCGCTGTAACTTTTTACAGGTAAGAATTGTATATTAATCGTTGCGTTTTATGAAACGGATCCATGTGTGGGTCCACCTCATTCACAGTTCATCAACAATTACCCGGTCAATACCATGAGAGTACAGAGAATCCTTCCGGCGTTCTTCGGTATCGCCCTTGTTACCGCCTGCGCATTCGGTCAATACACACACCAAGCAGGCGGGATCGACCCCCTCGCCTCCCACATTGATTCCACGGTAAAGCCGGGCGACGATTTCTTCCTCTTCGCCAACGGCAAATGGTTCAAGGAGAATCCCATTCCGCCGTCTGAACAGAGCAACGGGCTCTGGCAGCTGATCCAGGACACCATCAATGCGCAGGTCCGTAATGTCTGTGAATCCTCTGCCACTTTCGCGGGAGCCAAAGAAGGCAGCAACAGGCAAAAAATTGGCGACTTCTTCTATTCCGGCATGGACAGCGTTGCGCTCAACAAGAAGGGTCTTTCGGACCTTAAGAGTGATTTTACCATGATTGACAGGATCAAGGATTTGAAAGGCGTCGCTGAAGCTGCGGCCTATATTCGCTCGGTCTCCGGTTCACCCTTGTTCTCCTTCGGTGTGAGTCAGGACGACAGGATCAGCAGCAAGAATGCAATTTTCGTCTGGCAAGGTGGACTGAGTCTTCCTGATCGCCGGTTCTATTTCGACACCGATTCCTCTGCAATCAAGATCCGTCAGAAATTTGTCGAACACGTCCAGCGCATGTTCGAACTTATGGGGTACGACGCGGGAAGTGCGAAGAAGGTATCCGAACAATTGATGACCCTCGAGACCGCCCTCGCGAAGGCAGCACGTAAGCGTGAGGACACGAGAGATCCGATCAAGAATTACAACAAAGTGTCGTTCAATCAGCTGACCGAGTCCACGCCGAACTTCGACTGGAAAGTGTTCACGAGGAACGTCGGACTGCGAAACGTCGACACCGTCATCGTGGGCCAGCCCGAATTCCTGACGGCTCTCAATGGCTACCTCAGACAATTCTCGATTGAAGACTGGAAGAATTACCTGAAGTTCCACCTCGTGCGGGGTCTTGCACGGTATCTCGACGACAAAACGTACCTCGAGTCGTTCAATTTCTACTCCACCACGCTTCGCGGCATCAAAGAGCCAAAGCCCAGGTGGAAACGGGTGGTGGAACAAACGGACGGCTCCCTTGGCGAGCTCATCGGACAGGTGTATGTGGATGAATACCTGCCGAAAGGGACGAAACAGAAATTGCTCGAAATCGGCCAAGCCATCCGCGAGGCGTATGCGGAACGGATCAAGAACCTCGACTGGATGAGCGAGGGGACAAAAGAAAAAGCTTTGAAGAAACTTGACGGGATCATCATGAAGGTTGGATACCCGGACAAATGGAAAGACCTCAGCAGCATCCATATCGACCGTTCCTCGTATGTCCACAACGTGATGAGCGCCAACCGGTGGCGTTTCAACTACATGATCGCCAAGTACGGCAAACCGGTCGACAGGACCGAATGGGACATGGAACCCCAAACGTATAATGCCTATTACAACCCTTCGAACAACGAAATCGTCGTTCCCGGTTGCAACATCATCGTACCGGGGTTTGAGCGCACACTTGCCGACGATGCAATCCTCTATTCTGTCATCGGCGGATCGACCTTCGGCCACGAAATTACGCACGGGTTCGACGACCAGGGAAGCAAGTATGACGCGCAAGGGAATCTCAACAACTGGTGGACCCGGGACGACAGCGCAAAGTTCTACGCTAAAACGAAAATGATCGTCGACCAGTACAACGAGTACATCGCTGTCGACAGCCTGCACATCAACGGCGAATTGACGCAGGGAGAGAACATTGCCGACCTCGGAGGCATTATGATGGGTTACGACGCCTTCAGGAAGACCGGCCAGTACAGGAACCACGAAATGATCGGCGGTCTGAACCCGGACCAGCGATTCTTCCTCGGCTATGCACTTGCGTGGATGATCAACGAACGGCCCGAAGCGGTCGCCATCCAGGTCCGGAGCAACGAACATTCTCCTGCCAAATTCCGGGTCATCGGTCCACTTTCCGACATGCCGGAATTCTACGCAACGTTTGGCATCAAGCAGGGCGACCCGATGTGGCGGCCGGACAGCACGAGGGTCAAGATCTGGTAATCCATCACCGGCCAGTGATCGTCCCGCAATGATATAAGTATTGGTGCCGCGCCGGGAAGTCAAAGGCGAACTTTCGAGCGCGGCACCGTTGTTCATACGACTGTTCAAACAGGAATGGACAATCCAAACGTCTCTTCTCACCACATTCACCTGTTTCAATTGTGCACACCGTGAAACACTTGCGCACTCTTTTCACCCTCGTGCTTGCATCCTCATTATGCTCCGCACAGGAATTGCCGCAAGGGTCAACGATCCATCGACCCGATCTTGGAAAATATTTTGAGGGGTATAACGGCGGTTTCGTCCTCTACGATTTCAAGAACAATGAATACTCCCAGTACAACCCGAAGATGTGCAGTACGAGGTTCACTCCGTGTTCGACGTTCAAGATTCCGAATTCCCTCATCGCGCTCGAAACCGGAGTTGCACCGGATACTTCCTTTGTCATCCGCTATGACAGTGTTAAACATCCAATCGATCCTGCAATCCTGAAATCGGAACCCTTCCGACACTGGCC
>DATDNS010000121.1:0-3561 GCA_036518155.1 Bacteroidota bacterium | reverse complement strand
GGTCGATGGGACAGAAAAACTCACCGAAGAACTCAAGCAGCATATGGCCCACGAAGTGGGACCGATTGCGAAACCGGAGTCCATTGAATTTGTGCCGTCTCTCCCGAAGACAAGGAGCGGAAAAATCATGCGGCGTGTTCTCAAAGCAAGGGCACAAGGGTTGAGTGAAGGGGATCTTTCGACGCTCGAGGAGTGACCGCTGCCAATCATCGATGATCGGAGTTTCACTGAGGTCTCGTTGCGCCTGGGCGCCTGGTTTGCTTTTCAGGCTTTCGTTTCATATTTTTGACAAACCACTAGCACCCCCACGAAAAGAGTTCCTGCGGGTTCAATGGAGCAAGTTGTTGCCGGGCCTCCTGAATCAAACGATCAAGTTCAAACCACTGTAGTACTCTCTCCTGCTGTAAGCTCGGGGAACGGCTCCGATTCCGGGCGCGACATCGCCGCCAAGCGCTACAGCCGGACAAAAATTTGGCTTGGACTCATCGGAACTGCATTCTTCTTCACAATCACCGCGGTGTTCGTTGTCTCGGGGCTATCCCGGGAACTGGACGATTTTGTGCATCGGTTCGTTTCGAATGACTATCTCGCACTCCTGAGCTTCGTCGCTCTATTCGGGATCGTTGAGACAATACTCGCCTCGCCATTGAGTTACTATTCAGGCTATCACCTCGAACACAAATATGGGCTTTCAAACCAGTCGTTCGGCGGATGGATCCGGGAAAGTCTGAAAGGTACGCTGGTGAGTATTCCGCTTGGCGTTCCGATTCTTCTGTTCTTCTATTATTGCCTTAAGACCTTCGGAACGTTATGGTGGTTACCTGTAGGAACAGCGCTCTTTCTGGTCACTGTCTTGCTTGCAAGGTTGGCCCCGGTGCTGATTCTCCCGCTCTTTTATAAATTTGTGCCTCTCGTGGATGGTTCTGTGAAGGAAAAAATTCTGGCGCTATGCAGGAACGTCGGAGTCCGCGTGGAAGGGGTCTTTACCTTCAATCTCAGCAAAAACACCAAGAAGGCGAATGCAGCGTTCACCGGAATCGGGAAATCAAAACGAATTATCCTCGGCGATACACTCATTGAAAATTTCACGGACGAAGAAATTGAGACCGTGTTCGCGCACGAACTCGGGCATTACAAAATGAGGCACGTGCTGATCATGATGGGGGTTGGAACGCTGAACGCATTTCTTGGACTTTATCTGACTGCACAGGGTTACGCCCTGAGTCTGCCGTGGTTTGGCTTTGCCAGGGCGGATCAAATTGGGGCACTGCCGGTTCTTTCCATTTGGCTCGGTCTTTATTCGTTGGTGAGCTCGCCCCTCAGCAATTATGTTTCGAGAATCAATGAATATTCCGCAGATCGGTATGCCGTCACCATCACCGGAAACAAACACGCATTCGTGAATGCGCTGGGAAAACTGGCTCGGATAAATCTGGCGGATACGACGCCGCCTGCGATTGTCGAGTTTCTCTTTCACAGTCATCCTTCCATCGAGAAGCGGATTCGCGCAATAGAAACCGGAGGCAACTGATCGGGCCATGCTGCTCACCTCCCTTAAAATCCTGATTGTTGTCATCGACACATTGTTTTTCAGTGTCCTGGCAATCGTCAGCGTCTTGTTTGACCGACGGGGGAGGTTGTATCATTTTGTCGGACGGACGTGGGCAAAATCGGTGCTCCGAATTTTTGGTGTTAGTGTCCATTTGAGTGGTCTGGACAACCTGGAACCGGGAAAAACATATGTATATGTATCGAACCACGCGAGCATGTTCGATATTCCGGCAGTCATTGCCAGCATTCCCGAGGAGGTTCGCATCGTCTATAAGAAAGAATTGGCGTATGTCCCGATTTGGGGATGGTCACTTGCTGTCGGGCACTACATCGCCATCGACAGGTTCAGCGCCAAGGACGCCATGAAGAGTCTTGATGCAGCAGCCGAGAAAATCCGCAATGGGGCATCCGTTCTCCTTTTCGCCGAAGGAACAAGAACAAAGACCGGGAAACTTCAGCCCTTCAAACGCGGTGCGTTCAGCCTTGCTGCAAAATCCGGAATCCCGATCGTTCCTCTGACAATCAACAACAGCTTCAATATTTTGCCAAAAGGCTCGCTGCGTGTGAGACCGGCCGATATTTCTCTGATCGTCGACAAGCCAATATCCACAGCGACCGTTGATGGGAAGGCCGATGAGTTGAAGCTGATGGAATCGGTGAGAAATGTCATTGCGCAGCACTACCTTGAACAAGGATGACCAAAGGTGAACCCGGCGAGGCGGGCAAGAGATCAAGAAATGAATCAATCAACCTGAGCCAATGAAGACCGAACGAGTCATCGGCGTAATTCCTGCCCGGTATGCCTCCCAGCGACTGCCGGCAAAACCTCTTCTCGATTTGCTGGGCAAACCGATGGTCCAGCGCGTGTACGAGCAGGCCGCCAAGGCGAAATTGTTGAGCCGGGTTATCGTAGCAACGGACGACGAACGTATTGCCCGAGTTGTGCGCGGCTTCGGTGGCGAGGTACTCATAACGTCCTCCGAAATCAAGAGCGGGAGTGACCGCGTTGCCGCAGTTGCCGCACGGCACGACGCAGAGATTTTCCTAAATATTCAGGGAGACGAGCCGTTGATTGCTCCGCAAATGATCGACGAGGCAGCTGGAATCCTCATCGAGGATGCAACGGCTGTTGTGGGAACGCTTGCGAGAAGAATTGCTTCTGCCGAAGAATTGATCAACCCGGGCATCGTAAAAGTTGTGATGGATAAGAATTCCAACGCCCTCTATTTTTCCCGTTCGATCATTCCGTATGTCCGTGATGAGGCTGAGAGATCAATGTGGTTGTCCAAGAGAACGTTCTACAAGCACATCGGTTTGTACGTTTTTCGCAAAGAGTTCCTCCTCGGGTTCTCCAGAATGCCCGAGTCGGGTCTGGAACAATCCGAAAGACTTGAACAATTGCGGATCCTGGAAAACGGATTCAACATAAAGGTCGGCATCACTGAATTTGACAGCATTCCCATCGACACCAGCGCAGATGCGGAGCGGGTGGTGAATATCCTGAAGAAGAAACTGGAAACCAATAATTGACTGCTGAAAGCGCACAACAATGGCGAAAAATCACACGAAATTTGTCTTCATAACGGGAGGCGTTGTATCCTCCCTGGGTAAGGGGATTGCCGCATCGTCGCTCGGCATGCAGCTGAAAGCGCGCGGCTTGCGGGTGACAATCCAGAAATTTGATCCGTACATCAATGTCGACCCCGGGACGATGAACCCATTCCAGCACGGGGAAGTGTATGTGACGGACGATGGTGCCGAAGCCGATCTTGACCTCGGCCATTATGAACGATTCCTCGATGAAAGCATGACCCGTCAGAACAACACAACGACGGGTCAGGTGTACTATGAGGTGATCGCAAAAGAGCGGCGGGGAGATTATCTCGGTGCGACCGTTCAGGTCATTCCGCACATCACAGACGAAATCAAGAGGCGAATTTGGAACGTTGTGAAGACGGGAAAATATGATGTTGTCATCGTCGAAGTGGGGGGCACCGTCGGAGATATTGA
>DATDNS010000120.1:0-2299 GCA_036518155.1 Bacteroidota bacterium | reverse complement strand
GGAAATACCAAGCCCCTTGTCTGCGACGGCAAGAAGAACGTGGTGTGCATGAGTACGGACATTCACACTAATGTCCTTGTTCTCAAGCGAATATTTGAGCGCATTCGACAGGAGATTCATGATCACTTCTTCAAGTGCATCGTTGTCTCCGATGATCGCCGGCAATGTTTTTGGCATCCGCACTCTGATCGTGGCATCTTCCATTTCAATCTGATATCGCATTGCCGCCAACGATCGTTTCACAACCTCCAGGAAGTTGATCTTTGCAAAATGAAATTCCTTGATGCCACGCTCGATTTTGGAGAAATCAAGGATGTTGTTAATAAGCCGGGCAAGCCGCTCGGATTCGCCGACAATAATGTCGAGGTATTCTTTGCGCCGCCTTGCGCTCGTACCGTTGTTGTCCCTCAGTGTGTCGGCAAACATTCTGATGGATGTGAGTGGTGTACGAAGCTCGTGCGAAACACTCGAGACAAAATAGGATTTGAGCCTGTTCAATTCCTCGGCGTGGCGTTTCTCCTCCCGTTCGAGAATGAGCTTCTCCTGGAGCTGAAGCCGGTCAAGTGCTTCTTCGGATTCCCTGACAATTGTCGAGAAGAGGTCGATTTCGCCCTCATCGAACCGCTTCGTTTCAATGCGCGGGTTGACAAGGAGCATGCCGAGCAGAGTACCGGACTCATTCAAGAGCGGCATCCCGACAGAAAACCCCAATTTGCGCAGAAGCTCTTCACGGGACACGTCCACATCCGGCCGATGAAAGCTCACTGCGGACGGGAGCGCATAGATCCTCGGCAAAGCCACTTCGGCGGCGTGTTTTTCCGAGAGCGCGAACCGGGCGACGAGGTTTTCACGTTCGACATTCTGAAGCATCATCATCCCGTTGACGTACTGGTAGACTGCCGCCTTCGACACGGGGAGCATTCGCCCGACAATCGAAATGACGATGCGGAAAAGTTGGTCGGTGGAAAGGACGGAAGCAATTTCGGTACTGATGGCCTTCACGGACTCGCGATATTTCATCCGTGCCGGAAAGAGTGTCGTGTTGACGAAGCGCTGCACTCCCTGCCTCAGCGGGTTGAGGACGATCGCCACCGTGAGTGACAGTGCAATCACGAAGAGCAGCTCGTCAGAGATGGTCCGGCCACCAATTGCCGAGGTAAGAAGGAATACCGCCGCGATGTAGACTGCGCCGATGAACATCGTGAGGACAGCATAGACCACACTGCGGTTGATGAGCACGCCGATGTCGAGAATGCGGTACTTCAGGAACGATATTGCAAGCGTCAATGGTACGACAACCATGAACAGGGTGGCAAATTCCTCGGGGACCAGGTCGTTGGACAAGAGGAGTTCCGGCACAATGATGAGAGCGATGAACGGTGTCGGCCCTACCACGAACCCCCACATGATCCATTCCAGTTTTTGTCTCTCCTCTCTCGTTCTGGCGACAAGATAGGAGTGGATCATGGAGGCAACGGTGCCAAAACCGTAGAACAGGAGCAGCGCGTGGCAGACATCATAGGTCATCTGGAACGTGTGGAATGCTGCGGCCCCACCGGTTCGAATCGCGGCCAGGAAAGACAATGCTGCGAATGCCGAGATGAAGACCGCTGAGCTGATGATGACCGTGGCTTTGATTCTTTTTCGTCCAAGTTTCGGCAACGGAAAAAGGGTGGAAAAGTAAAGAAACATTGCCCCGGCCATCGGATAGACAATGAGGAACAACTCTCGCGCGAACACCGAATACCCGTCCCCCTGAACAATGTTCCCCTGTGTCAGGAAGATTGTCGCCGACATGAGAATGATGCACCAGTGCAGAATCCCCGCGGCGTGTTCGTCAGGCCGGTTGAGCAGCACATAAACGCCGATAAGCCAGAATGCCAGCCCGACGAAGGCTGTGATGATGACAAACCGGAGCGAGGGGTAATACGGAACAAGAGTGACGGTTGAAGAAAAGCCCTTCGCGTTCCTTCGGTAGTCGACCACGGCAGAAGCGCCGATCGATTCCCGGTCGGCGCAAAACTCAAGGTATTCTGCGTCCCGCACGGGCTGGGAATTCCATGCCGTGATCTCGTCGCCTTGCTTCAGACCGTGCGCCGCCGATGCATCAATGATGGAACTGATGGTAACCCTGTCGCCATCTTCGGAGACCTCGAATGGGACCTTTGCCCGTTCCGCAACGGAAGGCAAATGTAGTACACAGATGCAGAGGATGAGGAGGTCCAGAGCGACGGTGAGAATTGCAAGAGGAGCGAGCTTCCTCATAGCAACACGGAATTGTTGGGTGGATGACCTCGGG
>DATDNS010000119.1:0-6295 GCA_036518155.1 Bacteroidota bacterium | reverse complement strand
CACCTGCGCTCCACTACGGCGTTGGCGTGTTCGAAGGCATCAGAAGTTATTCAACGCCTTCAGGTCCGGCGATTTTCCGCCTCAAGGATCACGTTGACCGGCTCGTCCAGTCTGCGCGGGTACTTGGATTCCGTTCGCTGCCGTATACTTCAGAACAGATCCTTGAAGCGATCAAACAGACTGTCTCGGCAAATGGTTTCGACGAATGCTACATCCGTCCGGTCATTTATTTGGCGGACGGGGGATGGAATCTCAATGTCGATGGCGGAAAACCGGCCATCGGCATTGCAGCGTGGGAGTGGACGAACTATCTCGGCAAGGAAGCTTTGGAAAAGGGGATTCGTGCAAACATTGCTTCCTTCAACCGGCATCATCCCAATGTGATGATGACGAAGGCGAAAATCACCGGCAATTATGCGAACAGTTTCCTGGCGAAAACAGAATCCGTCCGCCTCGGCTTCGATGAGGCAATCTTACTCGAACCACAAGGATATGTCGCCGAATGTACTGGAGAAAATCTCTTTGTGGTCAAGAAACGCACGCTCTACACTCCGGATCTCGCTCCCGTTCTGGAGGGAGTAACCCGCGATTCGATCATGACGCTGGCCAGGGATCTGGGGTACGAGGTGAAGGAAATGCCGATCTCGCGGGACCAGCTCTACACGGCGGATGAAGTCTTTGTGTGCGGAACGGCGGCAGAATGTATTGCACTCTGCGAAATTGATTTCCGCGTCATCGGAAACGGCACAACGGGGCCTGTGACACGTGCGCTCCAAAAGGAATTTCACGCAGCGATTCACGGCAACCATCGACGGTCGGTAGAATGGCTCGACTCTGTGACACCGGCGGAGCAATGGCCGCTGCGGCGCGCCTCGTCGGCATAGCCAGGTGCGCCGGGTATTCAACAATTATTCATTCATGAACACCAGGGAGGAATGCTTCAGATGGCAAAAATAGATTTTGGCGGCGTCACCGAGGATGTTGTTACACGTGATGAGTTTCCCCTCACCCTCGCACAGGAAAAACTGAAGAACGAAATCGTTGCGATCGTTGGCTACGGTCCCCAGGGGCACGGACAATCGCTCAACCTTCGGGACAATGGCATCAATGTCATTGTGGGGCAGCGGAAAGGAGGAAAAGGGTGGAGTGAGGCGGTCGGCGACGGATGGGTAGAGGGAAAAAACCTGTTTAGTGACGTCGAAGAGGTCGTTGAGCGGGCAACCGTTGTCCAGTATTTGCTCTCAGATGCAGGACAGAAAGAACAGTGGCAGGCCGTCAGCAGGCACCTGAAAAAAGGGAACGCGCTCTATTTTTCGCACGGATTTTCGATCGTGTTCAAGGAACAGACAGGCGTCATCCCTCCAAAGGATGTCGATGTCATCCTCGTGGCACCAAAAGGGTCCGGCCGAAGCCTTCGCACCAATTACCTTGCCGGGAGCGGTATCAATTCCAGTTATGCGATCTTCCAGGACGCAACCGGTCGCGCGAAGGAACGCGTGCTTGCTCTCGGTATTGCCATCGGTTCGGGATATCTTTTTCCGACGACGTTTGAAAAGGAAGTGCACAGTGATTTGACGGGAGAACGCGGAGTCCTGATGGGAGCTATTGCCGGGTTGATGAAGGCCCAGTACGATACACTCCGTGCCAAAGGACATTCGCCGAGCGAGGCATTCAATGAAACCGTGGAAGAAGCGACGCAGAGCCTCTACCCGCTCGTCGGAGACCACGGAATGGATTGGATGTTCTCTGCGTGCAGTACCACGGCACAACGAGGGGCGTTGGATTGGTCGAAACGCTTTGAAGCCGCGACCAAGCCGTTGTTTGAGCTTCTCTACAGCTATGTCCAGTCTGGAATCGAAACGAAACGGGTTCTTGAAACGTGCGGGGCTCCGGACTATCGAAAGAACCTGCAAGCCGAACTGGACGAGTGGAAGAATTCGGAAATGTGGAAGGCAGGGGCTGTGGTACGCTCGCTCCGACCTGAGAACAAGAACAACAAACAATGAGCCGTACGCAAATCAAGGAAAATGGTATGAGTGAACGATCGTTGCGCAACAACCAGGACCCTGTCGCCGTCATAGAATCTCTCATGGCACAGGAACGGGCGAATCT
Source organism: Bacteroidota bacterium (assembly GCA_036518155.1). Taxonomy (GTDB): domain Bacteria; phylum Bacteroidota; class Ignavibacteria; order UBA10030; family UBA10030; genus JADGQA01. The sequence continues at coordinate 4,183 of DATDNS010000119.1, read as the reverse complement.
TGAAAAGCACAGAACCGATGCATTCGCTTCGACGGAACCGAAAATGAAGTCCCTCTTCAGCCGACTGGCGGAGATCCATTCCGGAATCTATGCTGAGCTGCGAACGGTCCTCGATGACTTGAAATCGCGCAGGGCCATTACCGAACAGATCAACGACATGTTCCGGTAAATGTTCCGGTAGACCGGTGCAAAAGTAATGCGCAATTCAGACGAAGTGGTGTCAGGACTTACGTCCTGACACTTAAGAGCTGAAACCTGATGAATTTGGCTGGCGTGCGTCAGGAGGTAACTCCTGATGCCAATCCCGAAGTAATAGTTTCAGCATTCCACAATGACAGGTTGAGGTAGAAACGATGTGCGGATTTGTCGGAGTATTTGACCTAAAAAGCAACGCTGATGCACTGAGGCCACAGGTCCTCGCGATGTCGAAGAAAGTCCGGCATCGGGGGCCGGATTGGTCCGGAATATTCTTGTCAGAACGGGCGATCCTTGCGCACGAACGTCTTGCCATCGTCGACCCCCAGTCCGGCCGGCAGCCGCTTCTCAGCAAAGATGGCAATCTCATCCTCGCAGTGAACGGGGAAATCTACAATCACGAAGAAATCCGGAACAAGATCAACAGTTCGTATGAATTCCAGACTCACTCCGACTGTGAAGTCATTCTTGCCCTGTACCGGAAGAAGGGGGCGAATTTCCTGGAGGAACTGAACGGCATCTTTGCGTTTGCGCTCTACGATCGGGAGAAGGATGCCTATCTCATCGCCCGCGATCATCTAGGGATCGTTCCTCTTTATATGGGATGGGATGAGTTCGGCAATTTCTATGTGGCGTCGGAATTGAAGGCGTTGGAAGGTACCTGCAAGAAGATCCAGGAATTCCCCCCGGGCCACTACCTCTTCAGTCATGAAAAAGGGGTCAAACGATGGTATCAGCGTGACTGGATGAACTACGAAGCAGTCAAGAAAAACGAGACGGACCGGAAAACACTGCGGAAGGCCCTTGAAGACGCAGTGCACAGGCAGTTGATGTCGGACGTTCCGTATGGCGTGCTCCTTTCCGGCGGATTGGATTCGTCGATCATTTCCGCCATTGCCAAGAAGTTCGCCTCGCGCCGTGTTGAATCACACGACACGCAGGAAGCGTGGTGGCCGCAACTCCATTCCTTTGCCGTGGGATTGGCAGGATCGCCTGATTTGGCAGCCGCCGGAAAAGTAGCGGAACACATCGGGACCGTACACCACGAGATTCATTTCACGCTCCAGGAAGGACTGGATGCTCTGAGGGATGTGATCTATCATCTGGAGACTTATGATGTCACCACCGTGCGGGCCTCGACACCGATGTATCTCATGGCGCGGGTCATCAAATCCATGGGAGTCAAAATGGTCCTGTCGGGGGAAGGGGCGGACGAGGTATTCGGGGGGTATTTGTATTTTCACAAGGCGCCGGGAGCCCGGGCGTTGCACGAAGAAACGGTTCGGAAGCTGAACAAGCTGCACCTCTACGATTGTCTCCGCGCGAACAAATCTCTTGCTGCCTGGGGTGTTGAAGGGAGGGTGCCGTTTCTGGACAAGGAATTCCTCGATGTCGCCATGCGATTGAATCCTGAAGATAAATTGATCAGAGAAGGACGAATGGAGAAATGGGTGCTGCGAAAAACCTTCGAAGACTATCTGCCTCCGCGCGTGGCGTGGAGACAGAAGGAACAGTTCTCCGACGGTGTTGGTTACGGGTGGATTGATACGCTCAAAGCTTTGACGGCCGGGCAGGTGTCAGACGAGCAGATGACGAACGCGAAATTTCGCTTTCCCATCAATCCGCCGCTGTCAAAAGAGGAATACTTCTATCGCACGATCTTCCACGACCATTTTCCGTCCGATTCAGCCGCCGCGTGTGTGCCTTCAGTTCCATCCGTTGCGTGCAGCTCGCCGGAGGCTCTGGCCTGGGATGCAGCATTTCAAAACACGAACGATCCTTCCGGCCGCGCTGTGAAGAACGTGCATCAAGATGCCTACCGCTGAACTTCGTTGTGACGGGTACCTGTCCAGGCGAGTTGGTGAAGGAGGGAACCAAAGAGTGCTGAGGACGATCCGGGATTCCGGCAAGCGACCACCATCGAACACAAATCTCCAGTCCTTACGAATGGTTTTCAATCCTGCGTGCTGATGAAGGAGAGCCTTCTCCAGGGTTCCTGTTGCGAAGCTGTTGCTCAACGACGGGAACAAGCCGTGTTAAATCCCCTTTTATAACATAATCGTTCGCCCCGGCTCTCATAGCCTGCGCGGCAGTATTCTGTCCCAATGTTCCCGAAACAAAAATGAAGGGAGTATCGTCATCTTTTTCGCGGAGGAGGTACAGAGCTTTCATCCCGCTGAAATTCGGCATCGTATAGTCACACAGGATGAGATCCCACGGACCTCTGCTCAAGGCGGCTGAAAAATCCCGCTGGGTGGAAACCCGCTCATACCCGCTTTCGTACCCTCCCCGGCGCAGTTCCCGGACGAGAAGGAGTGTATCATCTTCTGAGTCTTCGACGATAAGAACGCGAAGACCCCTTTTCATGGTTTACCTCGTGGAATTCGGGGGAGGCTCGTTCAACACCAGCCAATAGAGACCCAACTGGAGAACGGCATCTGCGAACTGATGAAAATCAACAGGCTTTCGGATGAAACTGTTGGCACCAAGGCTATAGCTCTGGATGAGATCCTGTTCCTGCTTTGAGGACGTGAGGATGACGACAGGCAGCAACCTCGTTCGATCGTCCGAACGGATGCGCCGAAGGACTTCCAGCCCGTCGACTTTGGGCAATTTCAGGTCCAGCAGAATAAGCGCGGGGGCAGGCAAGGCGGTGCGTTCGGCATAGTCACCCTTGCAGAAGAGAAAATCAAGCGCCTGGGCGCCGTCCATAACAACTTTGATATCGTTGAGAATATTGTTCTTCTTGAGAGCGCGAAGTGTCAGGTCGACATCGTCGGCATTGTCTTCTACGAGAAGGATGGTCTTTTCTTTCATTGTTCTCTTCCTTTGGCAAGTGTGAAATAGAATGTTGCGCCCTGACCCGGTGTTGCCTTCGCCCATACGTGCCCGTCGTGACGGTGCACGATACGTTGAACGGTGGCAAGACCGATCCCCGTCCCCGGAAATTCCGCCGGCGTGTGCAGGCGTTGAAAGACGCCGAACAACTTGTCAGCGTACTGCATGTCGAAACCGACCCCATTGTCGCGAACAAAAACCGCACGCTTCCCTTCGGCATCGGTGATACCCAATTCAATCTTCGGGCACCCGGTCTTTCCCGTGAATTTCCACGCATTTCCGAGGAGATTTTCCATGACGATCCGCAACAAATGAGGATCTCCTTCCACGCTGATATCTTTTGCAATGTGGAATTCGGCGTGCCTGTCCGGATTACTCTTCTTCAACTCAAGGGCAATGGATTCGCTCATCGCTGTCAAATCGACTGTTTGAATCCGCATTTCGCTTCTGGTCACCCGTGCAATCTCAAGCATATCGTCGATGAGTTCAGCCATCCGTTGCGTGGCGCCCCGGACACGGCGGAGGTAATCCCTTCCTTGGTCGTCGAGCTTGTCGGTGTAGTCTTCGAGCAGTGCGGCACTGAACCCGTCGATGCTGCGCAGGGGAGCACGAAGGTCGTGTGAAACGGAATAGGAAAATGCCTCGAGCTCCTTGTTCACGGCCTCCAGTTCCGAAGCGCGGGTTTCGAGAGTCCTGTTGAGACTGATGTTGGCATCCTCAGCCCGCTTGCGCTCGGAAATGTCGATCACGCTGACAATGACGTTCCCCGAATCGGAACCCCGAGGCGGGAACGACACTGCAAGCAGGCCGTGAATCAATTCCCCCTTGACGGTATTGAGAGCAAGTTCTGTCCGGTATACGGTCTTCCCCTGCGCCAGGGCAATCAGTTCTCCCACAAACCCGGGGAGGGTGTCCGGAGTGGCAAAGACGGTCTCCAGCGAAGCAAGCATTTCAGCTTTGTCCTTCGCCCCAAACATGCCGAGCGTCCACTCGTTGACATCAAGAATTCTCACGGTGTTGAGCATGCTCGTGACGAACCCGGGATGTTCACGAAAATATGCCGCAAAATCCTCTTGCCCTTCCTCCCGCAGCCGTTCCAGCGTCCTGATGACCTCTTTCCAGTCTTCCTGCCATATGGAAACAGGTGCCG
>DATDNS010000118.1:0-3994 GCA_036518155.1 Bacteroidota bacterium | reverse complement strand
CTTCTGAAACGATTTGAGGACTCGACCTCAACACAGGTCGTTGTCCTTATGGTGAATTCGCTCGAAGGCCAGTCGATCGAGGATTATGCCGTGAAGGTCTTTGAGAAGAACAAGATCGGCCAGGCAAAGAAGGACAACGGAATCCTCATCGTCATCGCCAAGGATGACCACAAAGCGAAGATCGAAGTGGGATATGGCCTGGAAGGAGTATTGACAGATGCGCTTTGCGAACAGATTATCGACCGGGAAATGATTCCACAGTTCAAAACGTCGAATTTTTACGGTGGTATTCTGACGGGTGTGACGAGCATTGTTGGTGCGGTGGGAGGCGAATACAAAGCCGAACCGGGCGGGAAGGCCGCTCCGGCTATTTCAGGCGGTTTAGTCATCCTTTTTGTGCTCTTCTTCGTATACATCCTGCTCCCCCTCGTTGCTGCCCGGCGACGGACAGTGATCGGGGGCGGCGGATGGAATCATTTTTCGGGCTGGGGATACGGCGGCTTCACAGGGGGCGGATTTGGCGGCGGGTCGGGTGGTGGATTCGGCGGTGGCGGGTTTAGCGGCGGAGGAGGCATGTCGGGCGGCGGCGGTGCCACGGGATCATGGTGACCGCATGAACGATTCAGGGAGTGCAGAGGTGATTGTATGATTGTGCTGATGGAAAAGGACTGTCCGCAGTCAGACCTTGAAAAAGTGAGAGAGAAGATCGTAGCTCTTGGTTTTATCCCGCACATCTTTACGAGTGCACAACGCACAACGATTGGCATAACAGGCAACAGGGACCGCATCGACTCCGATCAGTTTGCGAGCATGTCCGGCGTGGAGGACGTCATCCAGGTTTCCAAGCCCTACAAGCTGGTGAGCAGGGAGATGAAACCGGATGACACGATCGTGAAGGTTGGCAGGGACGAAATCGGCGGTGCGGAGCTCGCGATCATTGCCGGTCCGTGTTCTGTGGAAAGCCGCGACCAAATCCTCGAGATTGCAGAAATGTTGAGCGGGATGGGAGTGAAATTCCTGCGGGGCGGCGCTTATAAGCCGCGGACGTCCCCCTACTCCTTCCAGGGTCTCAGGGAAGAGGGGCTTGAATACCTGAAGGACGCAGCAGCAAAAACAGGCATGCACGTCATCACGGAAGTAAAGGACACAGAAACGCTTTCTCTCGTTGCGGACCATTCGGATATCCTTCAGGTTGGATCCCGCAACATGTACAACTATTCGCTGCTGGAGCGCCTGGGGGATCAACGGAAACCGGTTCTCCTGAAACGCGCATTCTCCGCGACGATCGAAGAGCTGTTGATGGCCGGAGAGTATATTGCATCACGGGGAAACTACCAGATCATCTTCTGCGAGCGGGGGATCCGGTCGTTCGATCCGATTACCCGAAATTCCCTTGACCTGAATGCCGTCCCTGTCGTGAAAAAGCTGTCCCATCTCCCGATTATCGTCGATCCCAGTCACGGCACCGGCTCGTGGGACCTCGTTCTTCCGATGGCGCAGGCTGCCGTGGTGGCAGGTGCGGATGGTCTGATGGTGGAGGTGCATCCCGATCCCTCCGCGGCGCTCTCCGATGGATTCCAGTCGCTTCGACCCGAAAAATTCAAACAGCTCCTCGCGAAGCTCTCCCAATTGGCTCCAATCACTGGCAAATCAATGCCGGTAAATCGACTGCCATCCATGATTTCAAACAATTAACGACTGGTGCCCTTGAACGCAGGCGATGTGAATATCCTGTTTGTTGACGATGACAAAGAGGCGATCAAGTTCGTCGAAGTTGTGCTGCGGAAGGTAGAGGATTACCGATTTCGCATCACGCCGAAGGAAAGCGGGGAGGCAGCCCTCGAGGAACTCGCAGCGAACAGCGCGATCGACCTGATCATCATGGATTATTTTCTGCCCGGGATGAACGGGCTCGATACTGCAAAAGCCATCATCCGGAAAAACTATCGCATCCCCATTATCTTTCTGACGGTGAATCGCGACATGAATCTCGCGATTGAAGCGATGAAGCTGGGGGTTGCAGACTATATTTTGAAGGAAGATCTGAACAATGCATTCTTTGTTCAAACGATCCTGGGTGTCCTGCAGAAACAAAAACTCTTTCGTGAACTCTCCGAACTCGAGGTCAAGAAGAAAAGGCTGGAGGCGATGCAGGAAATGATCATAGGTATCACCGGCGAATTGGCCGCACCGTTGACAACAATGAAAGATATTGTCGAAAGGCTCATGGGCGAGGGAAAGGATGAAAAGAACCTCCGCTACCTTAAGCTCATGAAGGAGAATGTCGACCGGATCGAAGCCAAGATGGAGAAACTCAAGAATTTGAAGGACGACAAGACTGTCCAGTATATCAAAGACATCAAGATGATAGACTTATCATGACAACTCACGTCAAGAAATTCCTCCCCGAGGACGATCTCCACGCCATCGCACGCTTTATCGGCGAACAGGAACGAACAACGTCGGGACAGATTCGTGTCTCGATACGGCAGCGCCGAAGCCGCCAGGAACGGGGCCTTTCTGTCGAGGAACTGGCCCGGAAAGAGTTCCACGCACTGGGAATGACAAAAACGTCCGACCGTACCGGCGTTCTCATCTTCCTGCTGCTCGAAGATCAGAAGTTCCACATCTTCGCCGACGAAGGAATTCATAAGAAAGTCGCCGAGGGAACATGGCAGAAGATTGCGAATGAGATGGCACGGCAGTTCTCCGGCAAGAAATACAAGGAGGGCATTCTCGACGGAGTCCGGACGGTGGCTGCCGAACTGAGCAGACATTTCCCGAACAAAGCGGCGGGGAATGACGAACTTCCGAACACTGTTCACGTCGGATAGCATCCCATTGTTGCGTTCCCCCGGATCAATGCCTATGAACTGCAAAATCGCGGTTGTGCAGATGGATTCACGCGTAGGCGACCTCGACGCGAACTGCGCGACACACCTCCGCTTCATCGACCAGGCCATCAGGAAAAAAGCGAACCTGATTGTCTTCCCGGAACTCAGTCTGACAGGCTATACGCTGCGCGACCTTGCCGGCGAGGTGGCACTCGACCCCGCGAACGCCCGAATCCTCGATGCGTTGAAAAAAAAGAGCAAAGCAATCTCGATTGCCCTCGGGTTTGTGGAGAACGGGAAAAACCACGGTGTTTACAATTCCGCGTTGTTCCTCGAGGACGGCGTTGTCAAACATGTCCACCGCAAAGTGTATCCGCCGACGTACGGGATGTTCGAGGAGGGGCGCTATTTCAGCGAGGGCTTGTCTGTCCGTGCATTCGATTCCAAATACGGCCGCTTTGGAATGTTGATCTGTGAGGATTTCTGGCACGTTTCTCTTCCGTACCTTCTTGCGATGGATGGCGCGGAAGCCATCCTATGCCTGACGGCAAGCCCCACGAGAGTCAGCGGTGACAAACCCACACTCACGACGGCAGATGTCAACCACGAGCATCACCGGGCGTTCGCGCGCTTGTTGAATGTCTATTCTGTCTTCAGCAACCGAGTCGGCGTTGAAGACGGAGTGAATTTTTGGGGAGGTTCCGCAGTCACGGATCCACACGGATCGATGATCGCCCGCGCCAGGCTGTTCGACGAAGAAATGATCGTTGCCCACCTTGACTCGAAACAGGTAAGTCGGGCGCGAAGGGCATCCCGCCACTTTCTCGATGAACGACCAGAAATCGTGCTTCGAGAACTCAAACGAATCTCCGATGATTCCTGACGAATCGGGTTGCAGCATACCCGCTGATGAGACAGAAGGCCCCGCCGTTTTGTTGTATCTCCCCCCTTTTTTTGATACATTTTGACTTAAATCATCAGGATCGTTGCGTGTCGTCCGACTGATGACGACGCACGAATGGTTCTTTCCACGTTTCTCTGAGGCTCCGGCTGATTTCGGTCAAGCTTGCATGTTCGGTCGATTCCTGCAACGTTGCACGATATACTGCATTGCGGTTCTGGGAACCTGCGCGAGTCCTCTTGCTTCGCAAGGATTGACG
>DATDNS010000117.1:0-4744 GCA_036518155.1 Bacteroidota bacterium | reverse complement strand
TTCATCAGCGCGATGATACGGTTTCTGTAGGCCGGTCCGATATTGAAATAGGCACTGTCTTCTGCTTGCGTACTAATAAACAACGGCGCGTGCGAACAGACAAACTTGTTCGCGATTGCCTCGTTCGCGGTGAAGAAATTGTCCATCTCCACGAGCTGCGAATCGGCCCGGGCAAGGACTGCAGGATCTGTCGAAGTGTACGCCTGAGAGTTGAGGACAAAGAACGCCCCGACATTCTTTGCCACAAAGCCGTAGTATTCCCGGTTGGCAACTCCCCGACCATATCCTCGTTGAATCCACGTTGTGATCTTGTCCGACGTTGCCGACGCCCCTTCGCTCACATCGTGGTTACCAACCATCGGATACCAGGGCAATGGGGTCACCATAACCGAATCGAACATTGCATACTGGCTCGCGTTGTTACTGGATGTGATCATGTCGCCGCCGTGCATGATGAATCCGGCTTTATGCCGCTCAATCCCTGCAAGCGCTTTGCGGAGCCATTGGTCCGGATAGAGCGTTTCACCGGACTGCGATGTCTGGCCAAAGTGAGTATCCGAAATGAAAGCAAACCGAACCGTATCGGTCTGACCGTATGCCGTGACCACGCACCAAAAAGAAGCAACGGCCAGCACTAGTATTATGAAACCAAATCGTCTTTTCATGATAATCTCCAAGTGATTCGCACGTACCGTGCAAGCGTAATATGCATGCGCCTGGGCGCAATGGATTTAGTTGAGGGTCGGTTCGCTCATCGATGGCGGCGCATCGGCCTGCCTGCTCCCCCACTCTTTGTTCGGTCTCGGACCCATTTCAAGCGTCAGGGTACCGCCGTTCGCAATCGCCGCGTGTTCAAACCACGGTTTCCCGAGCGGTTTTCCGTTCAACGTGGCGGACTGGACATACTTGTTCTTGGACGACACGTCCTTCGCTTCAATGACAAATTCGTGTCCGTTGCCGAGGTTGATTGTGGATTTGTCGAATATCGGACTCCCAATATTATACACAGGCAGACCTGGCGTCACAGGATAGAATCCCATCGCATTCAGCACATACCACGAAGACAGCGCACCCCCATCTTCGTCACCGCAGACACCGAGAGGATCGTCATCGAACCAGACATCCATCAGCTGCCTGAGTGTCTTCTGCGCTCTCCACGGCGCGCCCGCGTAGTTATAGAGGTACGGGATATGGAAACTCGGTTCATCGCCCATGGCGAACTGTCCATTGAGCGCCGTTGCGTCCGGGAACTGCCCCAGGAAGGTGAACTTGTCTGTGTTCAACCCCTCGTTAAAGAGTTGGTTCAACCGGCCAATGAACTTTTCACGTCCGCCCATGACGTTGATCAGACCCTGGACATCGTGCTGCACACTCCAGGTGTACGTCCACGAGTTGCACTCGGCGAAATACGCACGGCCGCCCTGTCCGCCCGACAATTTCGGGTCGAACGATTCGATCCATTTTCCATCGGACGTTTTTGGCGACATGAAACCAGTTTTGGGGTTGTAGACATTGAGGTAATTCTTCGCCCGATTCATGAAGTATTCGTAGTCTGCCTGTTTGTTGAGCGCTTTTGCGAGCTGGGCAAGGCACCAGTCATCGTAGCAATGTTCAAGCGTAACGGCAACCGCCTGTCGACGTTCAAATGGATGCACTTGTTTTACCCACTCCTGCTGCCCCGGAGCGAGAGCAGGGAAAAACCCTTTCTCCAGATAGATTTTGTCGAGCTCGGTCAACGGACCGTTCGCCCACGGAAGCATCGTCGCTTCCATCGCATTCTTCTTCAGTCCCTCATAAGCTCTTTCCACATCAAAATCCTTTACCCCCTTGAGATACGCGTCGGTGATCATCGATGCGGCGTGATTGCCGATCATGCAGGCATGATCGCCGCGAATAATCGGAAATGAAGGGACCCACCCTTCCTGTTCATACATCCTCACGTACGACCGCATCATATCATCCGTCATGCCCGGATCGACAATCAATTGGAGTGCATGCAGACTCCTGTAGGTATCCCACAGCCAGTCATCGACATAGAATGGATGGCCTTCGTCGGCGTGAATTTTTCCGTCGAACGGACTGTAGTACCGACCGTATTCGGAAATGTTCACCATCCGTTCGTTGGTGCGATACAGCGCCGTGTAAAAGACCCGCCTCTGTTTTTCGGTTCCCCCGTCGACACGAATCTTCCCGAGTGTTTCGTTCCAGATCGACCGGGCGCGATCTTTGATCGCATCGAATGTCCAGCTTGCGAGCTCTTTCCTCATGTTTTGTTCAGCCTGTTCCGTGCTGATAAAGGATACCCCCACCCGCACTTCAAGTTCCAAGGGCTCCGAAGGAGAATAGTTCATCGCGGCCGCACAGTTTTGCCCTTCCACCTTCGTAACGCCCGCAGCCTCGATTTCCCCGGTTGCCATCGTCGACGATTCACACGGCTTGCTGAATTGCGCATAGAAGTAGTACCGCACGTTTTCGTCCTGCTCGTAACCCCGAACGCTGTTACTTCCGACAACCTCCATGGCGCCGACCTTGTGCGAGCGCAGAAGCACGTGCGCTTCTTTGGGCTCGGTGAATCGATAACGGAAGAATGCAGCGTGCTCCGTGACTGTGTGCTCTGCGTGAATATTGTGGGTTTCCAGCAACACCTCATAGTAATACGGCGTTGCCGTTTCCTGATCGTGGTCGAACTCCGATGCGATGGCCTCTTTGTTGAACGTCAGTGCGCCGGAGGCTGGCATAATCGCAAATGCTTCGGCAATGCGGTGCGAAGTAATCGTCAACGGAAACTCGTAGATCTTCGGAGCAACGTACTTGTCAAGCACGTCCGGGGTACGCAACGGCGCAAGCCGAACCATGCTGTGCGGGATGTGCACAATGGGTACCGTTGGCTGCAGGAGATGTCCCACCCCACCAATGTTGGGGTCGACGTCGTCGACGGGGTCCCGGCCGCCGGAAAACTGGGCGCACGAAACCAACTGGAGACACATCGCGATAACCGCTGCTGGTTGGAATATAGTTCTCAACATAATTTACCTCTGCTTCCTGGTCGTTTGTGTTCTGTCATTCTAGGTGACGCGACGTGTTGTTGTCCGATTGCAGTCAACGTGCGTGTGTTCCGGTGTGTGCATCAAGCGCATTCAACGCAAACGCATACGCCCCAACACTTACCGCCTTGCTTGTTCCAAGTCTTGTGATGCCAACGCCTGTCCGCCGTATCGGATCGTACACGATTGTCCGTTCACTTTGCGGAATCCTGATGGTCGTTTTCCCGCCGCGAAGAAACTCCAAACGCTCGCGTTCATCCTCCAGGTTGTAAACCTTGGAGACCAGCCGCGGCCTCTTCTGTCCATCCGGAAAGACGTACGGGGCATTCATTTCTCCGACGAGCGCGGTCAGAAACAGGGAATGTGCACCCGCCACACCCCCGCCAATGACGGCCAATCCATCGATGAGGGTCAGCGTATTGGCCAGAGCGTCGCCTACCACTTCCCCCATTCCGTGGTAGGCGGCGATGGCTGCGCTCTTGTTTCCTTTCTGTGTTCCCATTCCGATTTCATAGATGTCTTTCGGCGAAGGCGCCTGTTCTACAGAGACCCCTGTAGCACGCGCGTAGGTTTTCTGAACGGCGCGAATGCTCGCTCCTTCTTCAGCGTTCATAGCCGGGTCGAGTTTGTTTCGCAGAAGCCACACTTCACCGGCTGACGAATTGTCTCCAAGGAAGAGTTCTCCCTTGCTTACGATCCCTCCGCCAAACCCGGTCCCAAGAGTGAGTCCAACGAGGTTTTCATAGCGTTTGGGACTCCCTGCGGTTTCGAGCAAGCCATTCACGTAGGGCAGAAAGCCTGCGATTGACTCGCCATACGCGAAGAGATCGCCGTCGTTGTTGATGAAGACCGGCATCTTGAATCGCTCTTCGAGCATCGGGCCCAGGGCAACCCCTCCCCTGAACGCAGGCAGGTTGCCCAGGTCTCCGATGATACCCTTCGGATAGTCCGCCGGTCCCGGGAATGCGAAGCTAATCGCAACGGGTTCATACGGGAGCTTCGACTTGATCTCCGAAAACCCTTTGACAATGGTCGCAAGACACTGCGTCAGGTCGTGTGCGTGCGAGGGCATTGTCAGTTGTGGTACGATTTCTTCGTTTGCCTTGACTGCAGAGAACACGAAATTCGTGCCCCCCGCGTCAAGCGTCATCACAATTCTCTGGTCGCTCCCGGACTTCATGCTACGCCTTCCCTTCGACTGGAATCAGCTGCAGCGATTTTTGACTGAACGAGACAAATGCTGCCACTGCTATGTAGAGGACGCAGAGCAGCGGAACACTGAAGCTGGCAAGAACGCTACCCGTGGTGTCTGCGACCTGCCCCATGACCAGCGGCAGGATCGCTCCGCCGGCAATCGCAGTGATCATAAGTCCTGAGAGCTCATTCGATCGCTCGGGCATGCGGTCAATGGTGATGGAAAACACCAGAGGAAAAATATTCGCAAAACCGAGCCCGACGAGGATCACTCCGCAATAGGTCAGGATCTCACTTGATGTAAACATGGCCAGAATTCCGGCAATGGCGACAAGGACGGTCAGAACGAGGAATTTCTTCGGCGCCATCCGGCGGAGGATGATCGAACCGGCGAATCTGCCAACGAGAATCGGCAGGAAGAATATGGCCCAACTCACCCAGAGCCCAAGTTGTTCAATGCCGAAATTTCCTTTTAACAGGATGGGGACTCCGGAGCTCATCGAGAC
>DATDNS010000116.1:0-5814 GCA_036518155.1 Bacteroidota bacterium | reverse complement strand
AGGCCCCGCAATCGGTATTCTCGGTGTACACAACACAATTTTGTTTCACGAAAACGACTGTTCCCGCCTGGCTTAGTTTCTTTTCATCGACCGTCAGTCTTTTCAGCGCCCCGCTTGGGCAGACTTCCGTGCAGCGTGTGCATTCAAAGTTGCAGTACGACACGCTGAAATCCATCCTCGGTTGGAGAACACCTCCAAACCCGTATTCAAACAATGCGGGCTGGAGAACCTGTGGGGGGCACGAGCTGATGCACACGTGACACGCCGTGCATGTTTCAGCAAAATGCCGCAGGCTGGACGAGCCGGGAGGAGTCACTTCGTGGATCTTTTTCCCGGGGATCGTGCTTGCGTGCTGCGGCTTCACGACCTTCGCTGTGTCGCTTGCCGCGCTTCCACCGATGAACATCAGGGAGGAGCCGAGGAGAAATGAGCGGCGCCGGCCGTCGACGTCCACCGTTGTGGATTTCTTTCTCCCGAACGAAGGTACGAATTGCAGTCCTCCCGAGGGGCAGGCATCAAGGCAGTTGAAGCAATCCACGCAGCGTGAAAAATCAACGATCTTCTTCTGTCTGTCAATGCATCCCGACTTGCAGACACGCTGGCACAATTGACACGACTTGCAGCGTTCGGCCTCGATCGCGATTTTGTAGAGGGAAAATCCCGCGACGATACGGAGAAGCGAACCCACGGGACAAATGGAATTGCAGTAGAGCCGCCCATGCCTGAATGCCATCCATACAAGGAGGACCAGGAACGCAAGCGAAAAGAGGATCGACGCGGCGAGCGCGCCCTTGAGATCGACAGGGTAGACAGCATAGTTTCCCACAACTTCAAGAAGCGACGACAGGAAATTGTTCGCCGCTGCGATCAACGGAAGTATCAGGCTGGCACTCAACCGGCCAAAATTACTGAAGGGATCGAGCAAGGTCACGGCGAACATCGTTCCCGCGGCAAGGGGAAGCAGCGTTATGGCGAGAAACGCGGGGTGAATACCAGCGTGTGACGGGAGCGGCTTGTGATACTTTTCGCGACCAAACCTCCTCGAAAGATAGGAAACAATATCCTGAAGAGTCCCGAGCGGACAGATGGTGGAACAATACATCCTTCCGAACAGGAGCGTCAAGAGCAGGATGATCGCAAAACCGCAGGCGGCAATACCGCCAAGGGCAACGAAATTGACCAGCGATGGCGTGAACTGAAGGAAAAGGACAACGCGAACCAGTGCAGGTGGAATCGCGTTCCAGAGGTCCACCAGCACACAGACGGTTGAAACGAAGAAGAAAAGAGAGAGGGCCACGCGGGCCCTCTTCAGGACGACAAAAGATTTCAATCTAGAGCTTTATCCTGTTGATCCGAAGATTCGAGAGGTCTTTTCTGCCGACCTTCATCGCGTCAGCAATCTTGATGTGGCCGATGGCATCGGGTTCAAAGCCGAGGAGCCTCGCCGAGGCGGCGTCCGCGGCAACCATATCCCGGGACACGATCAAGGATCTCATTTCGACCACGTCCTCCCGGGAAGTTCCGCGGGGACCGTTTGCTTTCATCACGTTGTACGCATCCACGACATTGAGGCTGGGCTTGCAGTACGTCGCAAAATCGGCAATACACTGGTGCAGGTCGTTGCGGTGCCAGAATCCACGATCCCACACAACGCCCATGAGGTTCTTCATCGCAATCGTCACTCTCGCTCCGTCGTGAGCTTTGAGAATGGGCGCATTGATGATGACATTTGCACTCAGCATCAATTCGTGAACTTTTGCGGCCTTGAGTGACTTGCCGAGGGGGATCGCTGTGGTCTGGTAATAACGCTCAGTGTCTCCTGAAACGACCTTTGCACCTGCGTCCTTTGCGGCCTTTTCAATCCCGCTGTTCCGGTACGATTTCACCCAATTGTCGCACGTGTGGTCAAAGACGAAGACCTCTTTGGCGCCGGCATTGAAGCAATGTTCAATGATCCTTGCCACCAGTCGTGGATTCGTGTTGGCGGCATTTTCAGGAACGACGTCCCAGCCGATATTCGGTTTCACGACCACAGTCTGTCCTTTGGCAACGAATGATCCCATCCCTCCGAGTGAATCAATGGCTTTGTCGAACATGACATCCGGCGCACCTCCCATCACGGCCACGAGGTCGTACGCCGCCGGCGGCATCGGAAACGTTTCGCCGAAAAGAGGATTTTGCCTGCCCCACAGCAGCGACGTCCCCGCAACGAGCCCTGCGCCAATACCTTTGTGGATGAATTGTCTGCGGTCCATACAAAACTCCTGTGAAAAATCGATTGAAGGAATGTAGTGATGAGATGTGTCGGTTAACCAACCAGCCTCAAAGACCAACGTCTTGAATGAAATGACAAGATATGTGCCATTTTGAACTGCCCGGATAAACAGACCGTTGCTGCGAAAACAGGTTCAAAACCCGCCTGGATTCGAGGTTCGCCGGATAGTCAGGAGAAGCGTTTCCGATAAATAGAAGATTTCTCGATATTAGGAAGCAGCCTGCTCGCAGGCCTGTTAGTCAAAAGTCTGGCTATTGTCGAACCGAGTAAATGCGTGAACAATCGTGAGCACAGAATCCTTCTACGTGAATCTGCCCGTCATTCAGAATTTCATTGATGTCTCAAATCCGGAAATCTATACTCCGTTCCCGGACGACTGGAACATCGTCGTTACGGACGTGAAAGATTCCACACGCGCCATTGCGGAAGGAGGCTACAAGGTAGTGAACCTGCTCGGGGCTTCCTCGATCATTGCCATGCTGAATCTGACGAAATCGCTTTCGCTGCCGTTCGTCTTTGGAGGCGACGGGGCAACGCTGTGCATCCCGAATTCCCTCGTCGGTCGGGCGAAGCAATCGCTCGTCGCCACCAGGCTGATGGCCAAAGAAATCTACGGCCTGGATCTCAGAGTGGGGATCATCCCGCTGGAGCACATTCGCCGCAACGGCTTCGACGTGCTCGTCGCCCGGTACCGTGTTTCGGAAAATTTCGTACAGGCCGTCTTCAGCGGCGGCGGATTGCAGTTTGCCGAAGAACTCCTGAAAGATCCATCGGCCGGATCGCAATTCAGATTACAGGAAGGGGATGCTGTCCCCGATGCGGATTTCTCGGGGCTGGAGTGTCGATGGAAGAATGTCCCGAGTGCCCACGGCGAAGTGGTGACTGTCATCATCCAGGCGATACGCAAGACGGCGGAACGAAAGAATGCAACGTACAAAAGTGTCATCCGGAAGATCGCTCAGATCTATGGAACGGATGCGATGTGCCATCCGGTGAGGGAGGACGATCTCACCATGACGTTAAGCGAAAAACAGCTGTCCGGCGAATCGCGCATCCGCTCGTACGGCAAAGGCGCGCTGTACCGCGTTTGGTACTGGTTCAGGATCCGCTTCGGCGTCCTATCTGGCTGGTATTACATGAAAACGGGGCGCCGGACAAAGAGGATGAACTGGGGAGACTACAAACGTCAACTTGTCGCGAACACGGATTACAGGAAGTTCGACGACAAGCTTCGCCAGGTGCTTTCCGGTACGACTGCACAACGGGAGGAACTTACTTCCTTCCTCGAGAATCAGTTCAAGAATCGCGAGCTGGTTTTCGGGATACACGCGGCTCCAACGGCTCTCGTCACTTGTCTGATCTTCAACTACAACGGCGCGCACGTTCATCTCGTCGATTCCGACAACGGGGGATATGCGCTCGCAGCCGTTCAACTCAAAAGTCAGCTGAAGCAGTTGTGACGACGTGACGGTTCTTCCCCTCTCCGCATCTCCTGTGTCGCGAAATCAATCTCACAATTGAGAAGTGTGCCCGGATATTTTCCGATCATTGGAAAATTGTGTCATCACTGCACACGGTTGGAATGAGTTGTCCCACGACACATTGGCATAACTCTGCGCCATCCCGTCGAAAATTCCAAGTATTCGGACAGAATTGAGCAACTCAATTCGCCCCTGCAAAAGATTCCCGCAATCCTGAAAAATCCTCGCACAACGGTTGAAAAGTGGCACAATTCTTGACGATTGTCGAAGGATTCCGACGATTTACGAAGCGTCACACCGTATGAGACAGCATTTGGAGAAGGATAGTATTCAGATGACGACGATCCCGACGAAACAAAAGAAACTCAATGGCTCGGTGGTGATCATTGCCGAACGCTGCAAGGGGTGCGGCTTCTGCGTTGAATTCTGTCCACAAGACTGTCTCGAACTTTCCAGTCAGTACAATGCAAAAGGGTACCATCCCCCGGTGCTGAGCGACCGTGATCTCTGCAGCGGCTGCGACATATGCGGAATGATGTGTCCGGATTTTGCGATCTACGGTTTCATGAAGAAGAAACGATAGGAGACAGACGTGCACGCGGATCCTCTTGGTGTCCTCACCGGTTCACATTTTATCGACGGCGATCATGCCTGCAGCGAAGGTGCGATTGCTGCGGGTTGCAGGTTTGTCGCGGGCTATCCGATCACTCCGTCCACCGAAGTGGTGGAGCGCATTGCCGAACGATTTCCGCGGGTCGGCGGTGTATTCATCCAGATGGAGGATGAAATTGCGTCATCCATTGCGATCCAGGGTGCGGTTTGGGGCGGGAAGAAAGCGATGACGGTCACATCCGGGCCCGGATTTTCGTTGATGATGGAGCATATCGGCTACGCAGCGATGACGGAAACGCCGTGTGTGTTCGTCGATGTACAAAGGGCCGGGCCCTCAACCGGTTTGCCGACGATGCCAGCCCAGGGTGATATCATGCAGGCACGCTGGGGCTCGCACGGAGACTACAGCATCATAGCGCTCTCACCGAATTCCCCCCAGGAGTGTTTCGATCTGACGATCAAGGCCTTCAACCTGTCCGAACAGTACCGGGTGCCGGTGATGATGATGATGGATGAATGTGTGGGGCATATGATCGAGCGGGTTGTCGTTCCCGCCGCCGAAGACATTAGCATCGTTCCCCGGAGATTTTATGAGGGTCCGAAAGAAGAATACCATCCCTTTGAACCCGAGCGTGACCTGGTGCCGTTGATGGTCAAAGCCGGCGACGGATTCAGAATCCACGTTACCGGATTGACACACGATGAACAGGGTTATCCCAACATGACGGTGAACACGCAGGGGAAACTGGTCCGCCGTCTTGTCGACAAACTGAAAGTGAACGCCGATCGGATCATCGAATACAAAGAAGATATGGTCGAGGGAGCCGATGTCGTCGTGGTGACCTACGGAATATCATCCCGTACCGCGGTTCCGGCAATCGATCAGGCAAGAAAAGAAGGACTGAAGGTCGGACATCTGCGTCTCGTCACCGTGTGGCCGTTTCCGGAACGAAGGATCAGGGAACTTGCCGAGCGCGTCAAAGCATTCGTCGTCCCGGAACTCAATCTTGGTCAACTCGTGCTTGAAGTGGAACGGTGCGCGGGCCGAAAAGCGGGGGTTCACCTCGTGCCGCACGCCGGCGGAACCGTGCATCAGCCAAAAGAGATTTATTCTGCAATCCGCAAATCGGTGAAAGGATAGGGGATGCCCGAAGAACTCTTCGACCTCGAACAAAGTGTTCCGCCAAACCCGGTGGAAGAATACCTGCGCATGGAGCGGATGCCCCACATCTGGTGCCCGGGTTGCGGCATCGGGACGACAGTCAATTGCTTCGTCCGCGCGCTCGAAACGAGCGGCCTTGATTTGGACAAAGTTGCCATCGTTTCGGGGATCGGCTGTACGGGCCGTGTGGCCGGCTATATCCGGCTCGATTCGTTCCATACCACGCACGGACGGGCGATCCCGTTTGCGACAGGGTTGAAGCTGGCAAACCCGAAGCTGAACGT
>DATDNS010000115.1:0-3755 GCA_036518155.1 Bacteroidota bacterium | reverse complement strand
GGAAAGAAAAAGTCGGCAGAGGGCTTGCATAATTATACAGAATATTGTATTATTATGCAGATCGAATTTTTGCAGAACATGGAGGAAGAAAGCAATCAACGTTTCTGTTATCGGTGCTTCAGGATACTCCGGACTCGAGCTTGTCAAGCTCCTTGCCCGACATCCAAAAGTGAAGATCGACAAACTCTTCGCGAACAGTTCCGCCGGAAAACAACTCCACGAAGTCTACCCCTGGTTTAAGAACAGACTCGAGGTTCCGCTCCTTTCATACTCCTCCGGAGGCGCCTGCACCAGCGACGTTGTGTTCATCGCGCTTCCATCGGGCGAAGCCATGAATATCGTCCCGGATCTGATTGCACAGGGCAAACGAATCATAGACCTCGGCGGCGATTTCCGGCTGAAAGATATAACTTCGTATGAGACGTTCTACAAACGCAAACATGTTGCCGCCGCTATCGTCGAGGGCGCCGTCTACGGATTGCCTGAGTGGAACAAGGAGAGGATACAGACATCGAAATTCATTGCAAACCCCGGATGCTACCCAACGGGTGCAATTCTCCCGCTCGCACCGCTCCTCAAAGAAGGAATCATCGACAACAAGGGGATCGCGGTGAGCTCGTTGTCCGGTGTTTCCGGCGCGGGCCGGAGTGCGTCTGTCGAGCTATCGTTCGTGGAAGTCAACGAATCGGTCAAGGCTTATAAGGTTGGCGTTCACCAGCACATTCCGGAAATCACGGCGACGCTCGCTGATATAACCTCACGGCCGGTGTCGTTGACGTTCGTTCCGCACCTGATCCCGATCACGCGGGGTATCTACACGAGTATCTACGCCAATGTCGGTACACACGTGACTGCTTCCGATATTCTCGGTGCATACGAGAAATACTACGGTAACGCACCGTTTGTCAGGATTTTCGGGTCCGCAGTCCCCGAAATCAAGAACGTCATTGCGACAAACTATATTGATATCGGGTTCCAACTCTATCGCGAGAACAATCAGCTGATTATGTTTTCGGTGATCGATAACCTTCTCAAAGGAGCCGCCGGACAGGCGGTGCAGAATATGAATCTTCTCATGGGATATGAAGAAACGGAAGGACTCTTATGACACTTGAACAATCCTTGAACGAATGCTCGGGGGGGGTGACAGCACCGATCGGATACCTTGCAGGCGGACTCTATGCCGGAATCCGTAAAGCGAAGAAGGATCTTGCGCTTGTCGTATCGCAAAAGCCGGCAACTGTTGCCGGGGTGTTCACACTGAACAAGACCCAGGCCGCTTGCATCGTCGTTGACAAACTTCAGCTGCAACGATCGAAGACCTGTTCTGCCGTCATCGTGAACAGCGGTAACGCCAATGCGTGCACCGGAGAACGCGGCCTGAATGATGCCTGGACAATGGTGGAAGAGACCGCAACCGCCCTTGGGCTTCCGAAAGACCAGGTGCTCGTTTCATCAACCGGTGTCATCGGACAGTATTTGCCCATGGATGTCGTCGTTTCCGGGATCACGCAACTTTCCAAACAGCTCAGCGCCAACGGCAATCGGGATGCCGCCGAATCGATCATGACCACCGATACATATTCCAAGGAGACTGCCGTCAAGTTCACCCTGGGATCCTCCGTTGTGACGATCGGCGGGATGGCAAAAGGCTCCGGCATGATTGCCCCGAATATGGCCACGATGCTTGCATTCGTCACCACGGACGCCGTCATCGGGCAGCCGCTGCTCACAAAGGCTTTGCGACACGCCAACAGCAGATCATTCAACCGGATCACCGTCGACGGAGATATGAGTACCAACGACATGGCCCTGGTCCTCGCAAACGGCGCAGCGGGGAATGCTCCGATCAAGGACCATACCGAGGAATATCAAATCTTCGTTGCGGCGCTCGAATATGTCATGATCAAGCTTGCCAAAATGATTGCGCGGGACGGAGAAGGAGCGACAAAGCTTGTCGAAGTCCTCGTGACCGGCGCCGTCTCTGAAGATCAGGCTGCCCAGGCCGCCAAAGCCGTCGCGAACTCAAACCTGGTGAAGACGGCTATCCACGGTGCCGACGCAAATTGGGGAAGAATTCTCGCCGCTGTCGGGTATTCCGGAATCGATTTCAACCCGGACCTTGTCGAAGTCGCATTCGACGATGTTCCGGTTCTTCTCAGGAATTACGAAATCGTTCTCGACGAAGAGA
Organism: Bacteroidota bacterium; assembly: GCA_036518155.1. Taxonomy (GTDB): domain Bacteria; phylum Bacteroidota; class Ignavibacteria; order UBA10030; family UBA10030; genus JADGQA01. Next base: position 1,564 of record DATDNS010000115.1, on the reverse strand, counting down.
AGGCAAAATTGGCGTTGAGCAAGGATTCAGTGTTGTTGACCATCAACCTCAATCAGGGCAATGCCAGTGCCCGGGTCTGGACGTGTGATTTGACGAAACAATACGTCCATATTAACGCAAGTTATCGATCGTAAGGAGGACGGGCCTGCACGCGGCCGCGACGGAACGCGTGCGCTCTGTGTTGCCCGAACAACGTTTATCAACAGGAATATGACCGGTACAAATTCAAAAGAAGAAGTCCTGATCGAAGCTCTCCCGTACATTCAGACGTACGAAGGCAAGACTTTTGTCATCAAATACGGCGGCGCTGCGATGACGGAAGATTACCTGAGGAAAACGTTTGCCAAAGACGTGACGATCCTCCGCAAGATCGGAATCAATATTGTCATCGTTCACGGCGGAGGCAAGGAGACGACCGACGTCGCGACGCAGCTGGGACTCAAGACGGAATTCGTCCACGGTCTTCGTTACACCGACGAACGGATGATGAACGTGATCCTCATGGTCCTGGCGGGAAAGGTCAACAAGGAAATTGTGAATTCGATCAATACCAACGGCGGCAATGCCGTCGGCTTGTGCGGCGTAGACAACAACCTCCTGCGCGCCAGGAAACTCACGAATGGTGCCGCCGACCTTGGACTTGTTGGTGAGGTGACTTCGGTTAACACTGCATTCCTCAATCTGCTTCTTCAGAATGCGATGATGCCTGTAATCTCCCCCGTCGGTGTGGGGCCTGAGGGTGAGCTCTACAACATCAACGCGGATCTGGCTGCCGGTTCGATCGCCTCAGCACTCAGAGCGGAAAAGCTGGTCTACCTCAGTGACATCGAAGGGATTCTCGTCAATCGAAGACTCGTTTCCACACTGACGCGATCGGAAGCGCAGGCGCACATCAGGGATGGAGCGATCTTTGGAGGTATGATCCCCAAAGTCCAATCGGCCTTCGACACGCTGAACACCGGCGTGAACAAGGTCCATATTATCGACGGTCGCGTGAAGCATTCGCTGCTTCTCGAAATTTTTACCGATGAAGGCATCGGCACGCAAATGATACGGGAGGAACCGATACAACAGAGTACTCCAGGAAACGGAACACCCGGATAATTCCCCGTCGTTGTTTATCTCGGCGCACGCAAACCTATGGACAAAGTAAATCGGCACATGGCAATCAAGCAGATTCTTTCGGAGCGGGTCATCGGCTCCCAGGAAGAACTCTGCACCGCACTCCACAGGAGCGGATTCGATGTTACCCAGGCGACGCTATCGCGGGATTTGAAAGACCTCGGGATTTCCCGGGTCAACACGCCGGAAGGACCGCGGTACGTTCTTAATCCTCTCAACGAGGAGCGAAAATTGCAGTCGTTCCTTGGGTATGAAATTGAACAGATCTCGGCCAACGAGTCCATCGTCGTCGTCAAAACGCTGCCGGGCCGGGCCCAGGGCGTCGCTGAAATTATCGATAGTATTCACCATTCCCTCATTCTCGGGACAATTGCCGGTGACAATACGATCTTCGTTACACCCACATCGACGAAGAAACTCGATGAACTGGTGAAATTCCTGC
>DATDNS010000114.1:0-3192 GCA_036518155.1 Bacteroidota bacterium | reverse complement strand
CCTTGCCCTGGCGATCGCAGGATTTGTGCGCAATCGAAAGAATCCGTTCGTCCAATATCTGGGGCTTATGATCTTCCTGAGCTTGTTGATTTCCTTTGGCAAGGAGTTTCCGTTACTCTACGACCCAATGTTCAAGTACTTTCCGATGTTCAATAAATTCCGCGGTCCGTCAATGATCCTGACGGTGGTCCAGATCCTGATCCCGGTCCTCGCGGCGTATGGCATTGCATCGTTCGTCGGGAACCGGCAACAGAACATCCCGGCGGCGTCGGAAAAGAAATGGAAGTATTCGCTGGCAGGGCTGGGAATATTGTTCGTGCTGGGGGCGGTTGCGCCCGGCTTCTACAAAGCCATTTACTCCGAGTTTGTGCCCATGCAGATGATCGGCAAGAAACTGGCAAATGCCAACCCGCAGGTGCTGAGTCTCCTGTATGATTTCTACAATGATCGGGTCGCTTTGGACTTCATGTTTGCGTTCGGCTTTCTGTTCGTGGCGTTTGGCGCTCTCTACCGTTATTTGCATCAGCGCCTGAGTCTAACCGTCCTCGGTTTGGTGTTGATCGCAGTCGTGGTGGCCGACCTGTGGAGAATCGACTTCCAGCCCATGGACCCGCGCACACGCATCGAGCAAAAGGATATTTTCACAGCGCCAGATTATGTGCATTATTTGAAACAGGACACGACACTGTTCCGCGTACTTCTGTTCGAGAACGGCCAACCTCCATACGACAACAAGCTTGCCTACTGGAAGATCCAGAGCGCGTATGGTTATCAGGGAGCGAAGATGCGATGGTTCCAGGACATCGACGATGTCGCGGGAATGGGGAATCCCCTGGTCTGGCAGCTGATGAATGTGAAATACATTATCAGTAATACCCCGGATTCGAGTCAGGTTCTTTCGCTGGTCTACAACGGTCCGCAATACAAAGTCTATGCAAATCGCGCATACGTCCCGCGCGCATTCTTCGTCAATCGCTACGAGGTGGCGACAGGGATAGACATGCTCAGGAAAATGGAATCGATGACGTTCAACGTACGGGACGTGTCCTACTTCACGGATAACCCCGGGATCAGTATCGAGCCGCCCAAAGAAGGGGCCCAGGCGGAGTATGTCCATTACGGTTTGCAGAATATCGAATTGAACGTGACGGCGACGGGAAACAATTTGCTGTTCCTCAGCGAGTCGTACTATCCGAAAGGATGGAAAGCGATCCTGGATGGGAATGAAATCCCGATCTACAGACTCAACTATCTCTTCCGCGGCGTCGTCGTCCCTGCGGGGACACACAAGCTCGAGATGGTCTTCGAACCGTCGAGCTTCTACACCGGCAAGAACGTCAGTCTGGGGATGAATGTCGTTCTCATCGCTGCGCTCCTCTTTGCAGGATACGACTATCGGAAGAAAAGGGGTGCGGCTGTTATTCCACCCGCCCCGCAGGGCGAAAACAAAAACGTCGCTTCCCGGTGAAGCACAACGGCCGAAACAACAGTTTTTTGTTTCTTACTTTTTCCTTTTGCCTTGTTACTTCTGACTTCTGAATTCTAACTTCTAACTTGTTCTATGTGCGGCATTTGCGGTATTCTTAACTACGGTAACAACGTCGACTCGTTTGACGCATCGTTGCTCGTCAAAATGAGTGACAGCATCGCCCACCGGGGACCCGACGATTCCGGGACATTCGTTTCGCCGGACCGAAAAGTCGGATTCGGGTTCCGTCGTCTTTCCATCGTCGACCTATCTCCCGCCGGCCATCAACCGATGCGTTCTCCGGACGGGTCGGTTACACTGATGATGAACGGTGAAATCTACAATCATCTCGTGTTGCGCAAAGAGCTGGAGGCGAAAGGGTACCGCTATCGTTCGAGATCGGATACGGAGACCGTTCTCTTTGCTTACCAGGAATACGGAGCAGACTTTGTCGACAAGCTTCTCGGGATGTTCGCCATTGCTATTTGGGATGAAAAGCAGAAACGGCTTGTCGTGGCGCGCGACCGCATCGGTATCAAGCCTCTGTACTACACGTTCGTCAACGGGAATTTTATTTTTGCTTCGGAGATCAAGGCGATCCTGCAACATCCTTCGATGCGCCGGGAAATGAACGAGGAAGCCCTTGAGCATTACCTGACATTCCTGATCACACCGGCGCCGATGACGTTGTTCAAGGATATCTACAAACTTGAACCCGGCCATCGGATGATTGTTGACGCACACGGCGATATATCAAAAGAACGGTACTGGGAGCCGGTTCCGGCTGGGGTGCAGCCTTCCATTGATTTCGACGGAAATCCAGTGAGGGAGTCGGTGTTGCGTTCGGACGACTATCCAATGACGGAAGAGAACTGCATAGCGACCATCCGCAAGCTTCTCAAACAGTCGATCAAAGACAGGATGATGAGCGATGTCCCGTTCGGTGTTTTTCTCAGCGGTGGGATCGACTCGAGTACGAACGTTGCGCTCATGGCGGAACTGATGGACCGGCCTGTCGATACGTTCTCGGTCGGTATCCGGGATCTGGAAAAATACAACGAGATGCAGTATGCACGTCAGATCGCGAAGCAATTCAAGACGAATCACCGCGAGGTCATTATCGACCAGCGGGATGCCTTCGAGTTCCTTCCGAAGCTTGTTTATCACCAGGATGAGCCTCTTGCCGACCCCGTGTGCATTCCTCTCTATTTTGTTTCGAAGCTTGCCCGTGACAACGGCACCATCGTTGTGCAGGTGGGAGAGGGGAGCGACGAACAGTTCGCCGGGTATCAATGGATGTTGCGGGAATTGCGCTTCTATGGCACAGCGTGGAAGGTCTTCCGAGCTTTGCCGGCCTCACTGCGTTCAATTATCTTCAGATCGATTGCTCCCGCACTCACAAATCGCCGTTCCTTTCTCGCGCTTGACTACGCTCGAAAAGGGACAGAAGGAGATGAATTGTTCTGGGGTGGGGCAATCAATTTCACGGAAACACACAAGCGAGGAATGTATGAAGCGGACAAGAGAAACGGACGAAATCTGTCTGCCGACCTTGCAAGGCAATGGCACGGGGAAATACTTGGGCGGGATCCGAATGCGGATTACCTGAAACGCATGATCTATCTGGAATTCAAAAATCGATTGCCTGAACTTCTTCTTATGCGTGTTGATAAGATGTCCATGGCTACTTCTGTTGAAGCGAGAGTTCCGTTCCTGGATCATCG
>DATDNS010000113.1:0-2133 GCA_036518155.1 Bacteroidota bacterium | reverse complement strand
AGATACAAAGCGCTCTGAATCTACTACTCTTTTTCGCGTCATATTCGAGGACGATCATCTTGTTGTCCTCGACAAGCCTGCAGGCCTGCTGGTTCTACCGGACCGCTATGATCCAGCTCTCGCCAACCTTTATGATTTGCTCAAAACCAAGTACGGACAAATCTATGTCGTCCATCGAATCGACAAAGGAACAAGCGGGTTGATCCTCTTTGCCAAAACCGAGACTGCACACGCTTCTCTGAACCGCCAGTTTGAAGAACGAGCGACGGAAAAAGAGTACGTCGCGATATGTGTCGGAGAATCTTCGAAAGAATCAGGGAAGATCGACCTTCCTCTCTCCGAAAGTCCCGGCAAAAGATTCAGGATGAGGGTTGACCGCGACAAGGGGAAGGAATCTGTAACGAATTACAAGGTATTGGAACAATTCAGGGAATATACGTTTCTTGCCGCAAAACCAGAGACAGGCCGCACACACCAAATCCGTGTTCACTTGAGCGCAATTAATCTACCGATCCTTGGCGATGCGGTGTACGGCGGCGGAGATTGTTTTCTTCTGTCGAGGGTCAAGCCGGGATATCGAGTCAAAGGGGAGGAAAAACCGCTTCTCGATAGAACAGCACTCCATGCCTCGAGAATCATATTCGAGCATCCGGGAACGCAAGAAAAGGTGACTCTCGAAGCAGAACTACCGAAGGATATGAAGATCGTCCTGAACTATCTAAGGAAATTCAGGGCACATTCACAGTAGCTACAACTCGAGTCTTGGCTGAACAGCGCCTGGTTTCTTCGATGTAGACCCGAAATGTTTGTACGAACGCTCGGTGATTTCCCTCCCGCGAGGCGTCCTCGCGAGGAAACCTTCCTGAATCAAATATGGCTCATACACTTCTTCAAGCGTTCCCGGCTCCTCCCCGACGGCGACCGCAAGGGTGCTCAGTCCTACAGGTCCTCCTGAGTACTTATCAATGATGACCTGAAGAATCCGCTTATCCATTTCGTCGAGACCGAGGTCGTCTACTTCGAGCGCTTTCAAAGCATAATCAGCTACGCCGCGGGTAAGAATCCCCCTGTGTTGCGATAATTTTGCGTCGGCTTGTGCGAAGTCCCGGCATCTTCTCAGGAGACGATTCGCGATACGCGGTGTGCCGCGCGACCGCTTGGCAATTTCTCCGAGGGCGTCCGTATCGGATGCAATATCGAGGAGTTTCGCAGAGCGTTTGAGAATATGATGTAGTTGTTCGCTGTTGTAGTAGTCGAGTCGATTGGTGATCCCAAACCTCGAACGGAGTGGAGAACTGAGGAGTCCGGCTCTTGTCGTTGCGCCGACGAGCGTGAATTGTTTCAATCCCAACTGGATTGTCTTTGCGCCGGGTCCGCTGTCGATCACGATATCGACGCGGAAATCCTCCATGGCGGAATACAAGTATTCCTCGATTTTTGCAGGAACACGGTGGATTTCATCGATAAAGAGGACTTCGCCGGAATCCAGGGAGGTAAGAATTCCCGCCAGATCACCGGGCTTTTCCAGTGCCGGACCGGATGTCATTTTCAGACCGGTCTGCATTTCGTTGGCGATGATATAGGCGAGGGTGGTTTTGCCCAACCCCGGAGGGCCGGTCAGCAAAACGTGATCGAGCGATTCGCCTCGCTGTTTCGCCGCACCGATGAAAACCTTCAAATTCTCAACAATCTTTTCCTGGCCGACGAATTCGCCAAGCGAACCCGGACGCAATGTGCGATCAAGCTCTGCTTCCTGCTCAAGTCTGTCGGGACGGGTAATATCGGGGCGTGTCATCGAGTGAAAGTATAGTCAGAAGGGGAGAGAATTGCAAGGAATGCCGTCGATGAATCACGACACAACTGCGTTATGGACTGGAATGCTTGAGCGCTTTCTTGACGAGTTCTTCGACGGTCAACGGAGTGGATCCGGATTCCCTCATTGCAGTCCTTATTGCCTTCTCGGCAGTTGTCCTGTTGTATCCCAACGAAGTCAGCGCGAGAAGAGCCTCGTTCCGTACATTGGCATTCTTGTCTCCAATCGTTCCTGACGTCTCAAATGTCGTGTCAAGTTTTCCAATCTTGTCCCGCAACTCCACGACGAGGCGCTCAGCGGTTTTTCTTCCCACACCGGGG
>DATDNS010000112.1:0-2934 GCA_036518155.1 Bacteroidota bacterium | reverse complement strand
TGCAGGTGATCAGCGGAACATTCAATGCCGAATACGGAGATGCTATGTCCGGTATTGTCAATATTGTCACGAAGGAAGGGGGTGACAACACCGAACTCTCGCTCTCCGCCTATGGCGGTGATTTTGTTACGAATCAAACAGGAACGTTTCAAAACATCGGCACCATCAATCCACTTTCCCAACGGTACATCGAGGGTGCTCTCAGCGGTCCCCTGCCCTTGTTCGGGAAAGATCTGCATTATCGCGTTTCTGGAAGGTATCGGAACGAGGAAGGATGGCTCTATGGCCGAAGGCACTACCTGCCTTCAGACACAGCGGATCTTACCGCAACGAATCCCGCGGACTGGACGATCCAGCACTCCGGTAACGACGCCTTCGTCCCGATGAATCCCTCCCAGGCGTTCTCTGGCATGGCAAGGTTGTCGATCCGCCCGTTCCCTGAACTGAACGTGACGTACAGTCTCATGGGCGACAAGTCGGACGGGAAGAATTACGCGCACGCATATGTCCTCACTCCTGATTATGTCAGGACCAACTATTCCACGAGCTTCAATAACCTTTTCATCCTGACGCACGCCATCAGCGCTTCGTCCTTTCAGGAACTCAAGGCTACGTATGAGACTTTCAGCAACCAGGCCCATGTCAGCGGCAACCCGTTCGATCCTGTGTATCAGACGGGCGTGCACGTGTCGCGAACGAATCTGGCGGACGTTTTTGCCATTGGAGGAGTGGATCCGACGTTTCTCGACAGGAACAGCAAAACCGCGACCATCAAGTATGAGTTCACCAGTCAGATGAACCGGCATCACCTGGTGAAATTCGGCGCGGAATACCGGGCATACGACATCAAAGAGGAAACGTATGTGGTCCGCAGGGACGCGGCGTCGAACTGGCAATTGACGGTCGATCCTGTCAGTTCCGTGACGCACAACTACTATCACAAGTACCCGATTCAGGCGTCGTCCTACCTTCAGGACAAAATCGAGGTCGAAGATTTTATTATGAATATCGGAGCCCGATTCGACTACTTCGACGCACGGAGCCTGGTACCGCAAAACATGAGCGATCCGCACAATGACGATGTGATCAGCCATCCGAAGCTCGACGAAAATGCTGCGTACAAGAATGCGACACCCAAGATGCAGGTCAGCCCGCGGATCGGTCTGGCTTTCCCCATCACGGAGAATGGGAACATTCACGCATCGTACGGACACTTCTTTCAGATCCCCGAACTGCAGCGTCTGTATGAAAACCCGGAATTTGAGGTCCAGCAGGGTTCTTTCGTGTCGTTCCTCGGCAATGCGGATCTCGAAGCGCAGCGGACGACAATCTATGAGATCGGACTTCAACAGCGCATCGCCGAGAACCTCATCCTCGACGCCACCTGCTTCTATAAAGATTATCGCAATCTCCTTGGATCGACGCTTTACGTGACGTTCGACCAAAACGGTTACGGCGCCTATTCCAACAAGGATTATGGATACGTTTGGGGGATAACGTTTGCTCTCGATATCCTCAGAACCGGAATGTTCTCTGCCAACATGGATTATACGTACCAGGTGGCAGAGGGTAACGGCTCCGACCCGGTGCAAGCGTTTATCGATGCCGCTCGGGGAGATGAATCGGCGAAATCCCTTGTCCCTCTGAACTGGGATCAACGCAACGTTCTCAATGCCGTTGTGATGATCGATGGAGAGTCGTGGGGCGTCCGGTCCATCAGCCGGTACGCCACCGGCGTTCCCTACAATCCGGTCACGACTTTCGATCCGAACACCAATATCCAGCTGATGAACCAGGGCCGCCGCCGGCCCGAGTTCAATATGGACATCAGGTTCTATCAGCACCTTCCGTTCAACGGCATCAGGACGACGCTCTTTGTTTCTGTCGAGAATGTTTTCGACGCACAGCGAATCGATTTGAGGCCTCAGATTTCGACTGTCGATCTCAACACGCACGCACCGCTCAACTTTCTCAACTCGCTGTATGACTGGCGGTTCAACCCTGCGAGTCAACCGCGACCGCGGTTGGTAAAGATGGGGTTTCAGGTCACCATCTGATCAGGCGCAGGAAATGAAAATTTCGTGAATCAATCAAAGCCATGGAAGAATGTATGAAGAGAATATCGTTGGTTGCGTTCATCTGCACGGTCCTTGTCGGAGACCTCGCGCACGGACAGACGGCAGGAGGTACCGTTTACATCGACACGGCAGTTGGCAATACCCTTTACCGCCGGACACAGTTTGTCAACGGGAACAAAGTTGAATCGATTATACGCAATGACGGCACGTTCGGCATGCCCGGGACCCAGTACCGGGCGTATTCCGGAGTCTGGCCGATCGGTTCAGGACACGGTCACGTGGATCAAATGAGTCTCATGGTGGGCGCAGAGGTAACGGACAACAACGGGAAGCCGACACACATTATCAGTGAGTCGTACAGCGGCGCGACATCGTACATCGATCAGAATCTTCTTACCGGCAGACAGTATGCGTGGAATCCGCTCCCCGGATATTTCAATCCAAATCGCGCCGTCATGGATCCGCGAACCCTTCGCTGGGACTCAACGAACTCAGCCCAAATCGCTTCGAGTACCGATCCGACAACGTGGCCGCGAACATGGCCCGGAAAAGACGCAACCTGGAACGGAACCTGGGACGGGTATTTCGGGAAAGACCAGTTCAACGCAGACCAGGAAGTCGTTTACGTCATCGACGATTCCTACAATTCCGAATTCGCTTTTTATCCGTTTAGTAAGGACACGTCGCGACGCGGTCTCGGCCTTCAAGTCGAAACGCGACTGTTCCAATGGGCGCACCCACTCGCCGAAGATCAGATTTTTGTCCACTTCCAGATCACGAATGTGGGCGACGTTGTCGACTTCCAGCGAAGCACAACGCCGATCTATCTCGGAGCATTCGCCGATACGCACCCGGG
>DATDNS010000111.1:0-6510 GCA_036518155.1 Bacteroidota bacterium | reverse complement strand
TGAAATCCATGGGCGGCCAACGTCTCGAGGCAGCGAATCTCGGCTGGCACGGCATTGACGGCGACAGGCGACTGGCATTTCGGCGTATTGATGACCGGGGCGGATTCCCGTGGCTTTCGGCGAGCAGACTTCACGACCTGCTCCTCTTTGCACCGCAACCACGCGAAGATGGCGCTGTGGAGGAGTCACCGACACACGTTCGCACGCCGGAATGCAAAGACTTGCCGGTTTTCGGAGAGGAACTCGCCAGGGAAGTCGGTCGACGGTGCGGGGCTCCCGTGCAGATGATGAAGTTGAATCACGGCATGTTCGATGAAGCGAGCATCTCCGTGATCGCCGCGGACACCGTGCTCGAAGTCGGGCGACTGGCAGGACGCAGTATCGACGTTCGGCAGTTTCGTCCGAATATCCTGATCCGTACACCGCACCCGGCCCCCTTTCACGAAGACGAATGGCTGGGCAGCGTACTCTCCTTCGGCGAAGGGGTGGATGCTCCGGCAATCGCCGTCACGATGCGCGATGTCCGCTGCGCGATGCTGAACCTTGACCCGGACTCGGCACGCTCTGACCCGGGGGTGATGAAGGCGGTGGTGCGCGCGAATCAGAATAATGCCGGAGTCTACGGCACAGTTGTTCGCACCGGTCGTCTTGCGTTGGGGCAGAGCATCTTCCTCCGTCCGAACGACTGATCCAACAACGAATTTTCATTGAGCGTTGGAACGTTAACGAGAGCAGCCATTCGCTGCAGCGGAAATCCATTATCGGTGCGATCAAAATCTAATTCGAGAGGAGATGCGATGTTCATTCAATCCGTACCCGAAACAGAGGCTGAGGGGAAGCTTCGGGAGATGTACGAAGCCGACCGAAAGAGTCTGGGCTACGTTCCCAATCACGCAAGAGTCTTCAGCCTGAGACCCGAAGTGCTGGAAACGTGGCGCGCATTTCAAGGGAGTATCCGCAAGAACCTGCGCTTGAGACGCTACGAGTTGGTCACGCTGGCGGCTGCAAAGGCCTTGAATTGCCGTTACTGTCTCCTCGCTCACGGTACAATCCTGATCAGAAACGGGATGAGCGTCGATCAATTGCGTTCGATCCTCACAGACTTCCGCGACGCCGGACTGGAACGTGAGGAGGTCGCTACGATGGAATTTGCCCAAAAAATTGCGCGGAATGCCAACGAGATAACTCAGGCAGACGTTGACACGCTTCGTTCGCTTGGCCTCAAAGACATCGAAATCCTTGATATTACGCTGACGGCGACCATGCGCAGCTTCGCCAGCAAGACCTTCGACGCGCTCGGTGCCGGGCCGGACGATGCCTACAACGAACTCGAGCAGAAGTTGTCCGACCTTCTTCCGGACTAACGTCTTGCACGACGTCACCACGTGGTCGCGTACGCTCTGTCCGCGCCAAACCGGATATTCGGGCACCGTCGACAATCGCGATACGTCACACGCGCAATGAAGGCTATGATGCACCGGTTCATAGAGAAGTACTGGCTCCACGTTCTTATGGTTGCCACCGTGATAACGAGGCTTCCATTCCTGTCGACCGGGTACGGCGCAGATATCGATGCGTGGCTTGTCGCGAGATCCGCATCGGATCTTTGGAACACCGGTGTCTATCGTGAATCCCGATTACCCGGCTATCCTCTCCACGAATTCGTATCGGCCCCCCTCATCGGACTCGGGGGTGCGCCGCTTTCCAACGGCGCAACACTGGTCGCGACGTTGTTTGCCATCGCCGTCTGGTCGGGCATCATCCGGAACGCCGGAATTCACAAGAAACTGACCGTGATGGCATTTGCGTTTGCACCCGTTGTCTGGCAGAATTCCGCAGTTACGCTCGATTATCTCTGGTCCCTCCTGTTCATCCTGTTGTCGTTCGACGCTCTCTATCGCCAACGATTCATTCTTGGCGGTGTGGCGCTGGGGATTGCGGCAGGGTTTCGTCCTTCGAACATTGCGGCCGTTATTCCGCTCCTTTGTTTGATGTATTTGCAGAAACAGGACCTCAGGCGTGTCGCACTCTTTGTCTCAACCGCCGCGGTCGTTGTGACGGTCGCATTCATTCCGCTTCTTCTACGCTATGGAATTCCCGGTTGGTTCATCGCGACCGGACACGAAATGAGCGATGTCCTTCACCCACAGGCAGCAATGCGTTGGATCGCGTTCTTCTATCGCACGATTTACTTCATGGGACCGTTCGCTGCACTGGCCGCAGGATACGCGCTTTGGAAGAAGAAAGACGGAATCGCGGCTTCCGTCCGATCCGGAGATCCGGTCGTTGTGTCATCCATCGTCGGGGTAAGTACGTTTTGGCTTCTGTTTCTCTGGCTGCCCATGGACAGGGCGTACCTGCTCCCGGCATTCCCTTTCTTTTTGCTCCTTGTCGACAGAGTCTCGACGCGCCGCGTCTTCGCGGTCTTCACCCTGCTCCTCGTGCTCTCGTCGGTGATAAGTTTCGATGTGATCGATGCAACGACCCGGCGCACGTTCAGACCCAATGTTCACGCCGGCATGGTGCTCGAGGAATTCATTCTGAGAAGAGCATCTCTTTCCGACAGAGAAGCGATGTTCCGCGCATGGACGCAGCCGCAGTACTAAGCGACGCCGGTTCCACCGGAAGTCTGCCGGGATTGAGAATCGACTGACCTGCGAGCAACAACGGTGTATGTCGGAAAGAATTCTTTTCCGGAAAGCGAACGACAGAGGTTCATCTCCTGCTCGTTCCTCGATGAGCGTTGGTTTCACGAAGTACGTGTGGACGAAAATGTTCTGTTCGTTGCGGCCGGAGTGTTCTCTTACGTTGAAGAAGGCCAGATCAAAGAGATTCTCAGAAAACTGTCCGTCGCGTTCCCGGGCGGCGAACTTGTCTTCGATGCCGCCTCGCCGCTGGGAGTTGCTACGGCCAACGTTGTTGTTCCTTCGATGAAACCGACGGCGACGGTATCCACACCGTGCCGACAATTCTCTCATCCGACATTTCGATAGATGACTGGTCATCGACAAACCTGGTTGATCGAAGCTGCGCTGTTGACCGGACTAACTCTGGTCATTTGTCTGCACGCCGTGCATTATTTTCCGTACATCTCCGATGACGCTTTGATATCACTGCGCTACGTGGACCGGTTCCTTGACGGCAAAGGTCTTACGTGGACTGACGGCAGGCCGGTGGAAGGGTACTCGAACCTTTTATGGATATTATTGATTGCTGCGCCGGGTGCAATCGGGGTCGATTTAATCGACGCTGCACGATTGCTGGGAATCGCAGGGATGAGCCTGGTTGTCTACACGCTGCTTCATCGCTATCTCGGCGGAAGTCAGTCGAGACGGCATCTTCTTCCCCTGGGTATCGGGTTGTTCTTTTTTTGCACTGCAGCGCCCGTCGCAGTGTGGGCGATAGCCGGACTTGAGCAGTCATTGCTTGCAGCACTGATCGCCCTTTCGATTCCGTTGACGATACAGGTAATGGAATCCGACCATCCCGACACCGGAACAATTCTTCGGTTGTCAATAGTCCTTGGGTTGATTTGTCTCACGCGTCCGGATGGTCCCTTGTTTACGGTCGCGGCGTTCTTGTCCGTCTACGTCGGAAGATATCTCGCCGGAAAAAGCGCATGGTCGTTATCCCACGCCTTCGTTCTTGGCTCTTTTCCCTTCCTGTTCTACGGAGGACAATTGATGTTCCGGGTATTCTACTACGGAGAATTTCTGCCGAACACCGCGCTTGTGAAGATCTCCCCCGGCAGCAGTCACTTCGAGTCCGGCTGGTTGTATGTTCTCCACGGCTTCCTGGCGTTGGTTCCGTTTTCGATCGTGGCACTTGTTTTTCTTGTCGCCGCGCTGTTCTCACCCAGCCGGCGAAGCGCTGGCATTTCCCTTCTGATGATCGCCGCACTCTGGACGCCCTATGTTGTCTTTATCGGGGGAGACATTTTTCCTGCCCATCGGCATATCATTCCCCTTATCGTCGTGTTCACATTCGCAGTCATCGAAGGAACAGACTGGATCCTGTCGGAGATCCGGGATCAAATGCGCCTGGTGCAGAAGTTCCTCCTGGGAGTTTCTGTCGCGGTCTTCTGCGGCTGGTTTATCAGTATTCAGTTCAAAGACCCGGACAACAAAAATGCCGTAACGGAACGCTGGGAATGGGATGGCAAGGTCGTGGGATTGCTTCTGAAGGGGGCGTTTTCAAAGCAACAACCGCTCATCGCCGTGACGGCCGCCGGATGTCTGCCGTACTGGTCGGAATTGCCCGCCCTGGATATGCTGGGTCTCAACGATTACTATTTGCCGCGCCATCCACCGCAGGACTTTGGAAAGCGATCGTTGGGACACGAACTGGGCAACGGCGCGTATGTCTTGCAGAGGCAGCCGGATATCGTTATTTTCCACACCGGTTTCCTGAACGACGATTTCAGGAGTGGATTTGAGATGCAGCAAACCACGGAGTTCCGAAGACTCTATACTCCTGTCAACGTCAAAGGAACGAACCCTTACGAGTATCGTGCAACGCTCTGGGTCCGGAAATACAGTCCCCGGATCGGGATACAACATTCTGCCTCAGAAATCAGGATCCCCGGATTTCTCCTGAACAGAAACCCGCGTACGATTGCGTACGCCGGCAAGAACGGAAGACTGGTTGTCCCGGTCTGTTCTTCCGGGCCCGCAAGCGTCGAGATCGATTCGATCCGCGGCCGTGATTGGAACATCCATATCCTGAGTTCTCCGGCCGGTGAAGTCTGGAGTGACATTCAGCAGACAGACTCATCCCTTGTTGTTACTGTGCGTTCAAAACGCAGCGACACCGTCGATATCGAAGAGCTTGTCCTCACTGAACGCAAGCGCAACGGAGAACGGCCGGCTTCGTCAAAGCGCGGACATTCCCGGGATGACAGTCAGCATTCCTTGTCATATGCAGACAAAATTTCCCTATCTTGGCGTGCTCACCGGGTTCTCAAACACCGGATACAGTTGTCGGACGTTTCTTTCCGACGCGACACACCGGGTCAACTGAAGAGCGAACAACACACGTCGACCGCTGAACAATGAGTATTCCGGACGCCATATCCTCCCACACACGGGACAACGTTGTTGACAAACACACAGTACGTCAGCTTCTCCTCCTTTTTGCGTTAACGGCAATTGTCACGACGCTTCTGAGCTACGGCGGCATACGCTCTCCCGACAGCGAAGTCGTATTCCTGACCGCCGACGCACTCGCGACGGAAGGCACGTTCGGACTCACGAAAGACATTCCGGGTCTGAAGGGTTTTGGATTGCCGGAAGGAAGAGACGGAAAATACTATTCAATCTTCGGTCCCGGCCAGTCTGTCTTCGCTGTCCCGCTCGTGAAACTTGCCCACCGGATCAACGAAACAGGTTGGTACCGAAGCTTCCCGGACCTCATACCGGTCAGCCATTATGTTGGCAATGGTCTTGTGAAATACGTCGATGGTTTGCCCGTGGGCGATCCCGGACCGCACGCTCTTCGCACGATTGTCTCTTCGTTCAATGTCGTCGTCTGTTCCCTCTGTGCCTGCTTCTTCTTCCTGCTCGTGAGAATGATGACGAACTCCGACCTCGCTTCCTGGCTGGTATCGATTCTCCTCGCGTTCGGTTCGTTGCTCCTGCCCTATTCCGGCACATTCTTCAGCGAACCTCTTGCAACGCTCTTCGTCGTGCTGTCGTTGTATTGCCTCGTCTGGAACGATGTCCACCCGGGGGTTCCGGATCGGCAGAAGTATTTGTCCCTCGTCTCGTCCGGCATCTTCCTCGGGCTGGCGATGACCGTACATATTTCTGCAGCGTTGTACGGCCCCTTCTTCCTTGCGTACGCACTCTATCCGTTTCTCAGGACAGAACGGACAGTGCAAAGGTTCCTTTGGGTCGCAGCGTTGTTTTCAGCCGGCATCGTCGTGTTCCTTGCTACACTCGGGTACTACGACTACGTGCGCTTCGGGAATATTTTTGAGACGGGGCGTACGGCTTCCGCCCAACTGCAGTATGCCGCCTATGTCGCACCCTGGAGAGGGTTGTACGGTCTGCTGTTCGGAAGCGGCAAGGGAATCCTGTGGTTTTGTCCGGCCGTCATCGCTGCGGCGGTCGTTTGGAGACCGTTCCACAGGCAATATCGGTTTCTATCGTACACGATTATCACCGCAGTCTTGTTCCGTGTTTTCTTCCTCGCTTGCCGCAGCGACTGGCACGGGGGATTCTGCCTTGGTCCCCGTTACCTGCTCATGACAATTCCGCTTCTGACCCTGCCGCTGGGAATTGTCGTTGCGCAATGGGTTCGCGAAGAGAACCGCCGGAAGCTCCGGTACTATTTCGTGCTCGTCTTTCTCTGTGTGTCCGAACAATTGTATTTCAGCATCGGGGAAATATTTTCCTTCCTTCACACGACAAAATGGAACTATTCCCTGCACGGCGTAAACGTCTTTAAGCGGGATGCGCTTTATTTGGATTGGGACAAATCGCCGTTGGCGTACCTTCTTGACTACAAACG
>DATDNS010000110.1:0-5541 GCA_036518155.1 Bacteroidota bacterium | reverse complement strand
GGACCCGTATTTCAAGGTGTCGTTTGTTTATCCGAAAGGCTGGTTCGTCGTCAACGAACCGGGAAAGATATCGATTTATAACAGTCAGGAAGCTTCACAGAAGTTCTTCGATCCGACGTCAGAGAACCCGGCAGGCGTGAGAATCGTCGTCACCCAGGAAAAGGACACGCTAAAATCCACGCTCGCTCAGAAGATGAAAGATTTTAAGGATGATAAAATGCAGTCGGGCTTCGATATCAAATCGACGACGGATAGAACAATCGAAGGACTTCCGGCAATGGAGGTTGGCTACTCGGGTTTCTACGACAAGGAAACCAAGATCAGCGGGTTGCGAACCGTAGCGTGGAAAGATTCTTCGTTCTACTCGCTCACCTATGAAGGCTTTAATGATATGTTCGAGCCGTACAAAGTTGTCTATGACAGCGCCCTGGCGTCGCTGACCCTTCCGAAGCCGAAGGTTGCTGCGAAAAATGTCGATCCATCGCTGCCCGTTGAAGAATTCGACAAGTATGCCAACGATGTACTGGAGATCGCCTATCCCCAGAATTTCTCCCCTTCAATCGAGAAAACAAAGGGGGAGGAAACGTTCGCCATGAAGATTAAGGGTTATCGTGAAGACTGCTTTGTGACGATCGATGTGCGCCCGGCAAAGAAACTTGCATTGGAGAAAGTGGTGGAACAAAATTCCAAAGCGTTCAAAGACGCAAAAGGGAAGACCAACACCACGATCAGCGGTGAGAAGGCCGCGTACCTGAATTTCACTCCGGTGAAGAATATCGACGGCCGCGTTTATTTCATGGTCAAAAACGACAAATTCTACCGGATCATCACCTATTACTATTCACCGATGAAGAAATCCTTCCAGCCTGCGTTCGACAAGGTTATTGCTTCCATTCGCTTTAAGTAGTATACTGACATCGGAGATTCTGAGAGGAAAGCCGGGGTAGAGGTTGCCTCGGCTTCCTTGTTTTCCCGCACTTCGTAGGATTATTGCGATTGTCAACGGATACTACTCAGCCGCCCCACCCGGTTGTCCTCGCCGAATACGCTACAAGCCGTCCCAGAGTACTGGGATGGTTCCGCTCTGCGGCAATTCTGGACGGCGACTGGGGCACGAGCGTCGCCTATGTGATGGGCCTGGGATTCGCCCTCGCCGGTTACTCCTCGTTATGGCACCTGCTCGCCATGATGGCGCTCACGACTCTTGTCGCCATCAACTACATCACGATTTGCCGCATCTACCCTAACGGGGGAGGTGTTTACAGCTCGGTTTATCACCGGTGGAAACTTCTTGGTGTCATCGGCGCGCTGCTTCTCTCCGCGGATTATGTTGTGACGATGGCGCTGTCAATTCTCGATTCCTGCCACTACTTCAACCTTCCAAGCCCTGTCTTCTTTGCCATCGCCTTCATCGTTGCCGTTGCAACCGTCAACTGGTTTGGACCGAAGAATTCGGGCGGTCTGGCACTGGTTATTTCGGGAGCCACCGTCGTTACGTTGCTTGTCATCATTGTTGTGTCCGCTCCGGCGGCAATCGAGACTGCGTCGATCCTGCCGCCCAAAGGGGGATTTCTTCCGAACTGGGGAATATTCATCGGGTTTATCCTCAGCCTTTCCGGGATCGAGGCAATATCCAATCTGACGGGTCTTATGAAGGATCCTTCCAGCGATCCGAAAAAGGCTATCTCGACGGTGCTGGTCAAGGTCATCGTCGTAAACATTTTCCTTGGTCTGGCAATGCTCGCAATCTCGGGAATGGTGCCCGGAGATCACCGGGAGGATATGATACGATTTCTCGGCGAACACTACGTCGGTCCATGGTTCGGGTGGGTGGTGGCGTTCTCCATTGGTACGTTGCTCATTTCCGCAGGCAATACGGCGCTCAACGGGTTGATATCGATCCAGTTCCTCATGGCGGTTGATAAAGAATTGCCGTCCCCCTTGAGAAAATTGAACCGCCACGGTGTCCCAATTCTTCCCCTCTTCCTGACGACGCTGGCTCCGATTCTCGTCTTATTGGCTGTTCGGGATTTTGAGACGTTGTCGCATTTGTATGCCATTGGGCTCGTGGGAGCGATGGTCATCAATCTCGGATCGACTTCAACGGACAAGACTGTCAGCCTCAGTCCGTTTGTCAGGGGCTTTATGATGTTTTCGGCGCTTGTTCTTTTCCTGATCGAGGTCTCGATAGCCGTCAAAAAAACAGAGGCGACGATCTTCGCCGCGATCATTCTCGCCATCGGCCTCGGTGCCAGGTATATTGCCCAGCGCAGGGCTGCGGCCGCCCCCGTCCTTGCACCGGTCACGCCTGCTCCGGTCGCCGCCCGGAAGCGGCGAAGACCAACAATGCCTGCCGCCAAATATCTCCTGGCGCTCAAAGACGTCAATGACCGGCTGCTGAGGTTTGCCCTTGAAGAAGCCCGTCAGCGCAAGGCGCTGCTCTTCATCCTGAGGGTGAAAGAGATATCAGTCGGCGTGCTTCCCGAACGGATGGAAATGAGGACAAACGGGATCGAAGAACACATCGACCAGATCTGCTTCGAAGCAGGTGTCGACTACCAGATTATCTCCATCCCGAGCTATGAAGTCGGCTACACCATCGCCGAACAGGCAGCCACATTCGGTGTCGACCGCGTCATCCTGGGGGCAACACGAAGGAACGTCCTTGAAAACATGCTGCGCGGAAGTGTTGTCCGATCGCTCAGTTCGTACTTGCCCGAAGACGTACAACTCGTTATTTTCGGTGGATAGGCCGCTTGGCCGATCGTTACCGATTTTCCCGGAATTCGGCTGAACTGCCGCCCGTGAAGGTCAGTCTCATGCAACGGGGTCATTGACTTCCGCACAAGCGGATTTTCATCAACGGAAGAGTCCAGAGAAAGGGAGGCGTATGGGATTTCAAATTCTGCGGACCAAAAATCTCGATCAGATCAAGGAGGACGCCGAGGCAGGCACGGAGGGTCACCTGAAGAAATCGCTCGGTCCGGTGGATTTGATATCGCTCGGCATTGGGGCGATCATCGGGACGGGGATCTTCGCCATCATCGGTACCGCAGTCGCCGGAAGTTCAGGACACCTTGGAGCCGGACCGGCCGTTTCCCTCTCGTTCATCATCACAGCTGTAGCGTGCGCATTCTGCGCACTGTGCTACGCTGAGTTTGCCGCTCTCGTCCCCATCTCAGGAAGTGCCTACACGTATTCGTACGCAACGCTGGGCGAAATCATCGCATGGATTATCGGATGGGATTTGATCATCGAATATGCCGTCGGCAACGTCGCCGTCGCGATCGGATGGGCGGCATACTTTCACCAGCTGTTTGACGGGCTTGGAGTGCACATCCCCGCGTGGCTTGCCGTCGACTACCGGTCGGCGCATCAGGCAGCGCAGGCGATTGCGGCGGGGGGGCAGATCACTCCTGATATTGCGCTTCCATACGAAGCCTGGTTGAATCACCCCACCATTCTCGGCATTCCATTCATCTTTAATTTCCTCGCGATTCTCATTGTCGCAGCAGTGACGTGGATTCTCGTCATCGGCATCAAGGAATCCGCGTTTGCGAACAATATCATGGTAGCGCTGAAGATTTGTATCCTCGTGTTCTTCATCGTCGTCGGGATCAAATACGTGAAGCCGGAAAACTGGACGCCGTTCATGCCCAACGGCTTCGCGGGAGTGTGGACCGGCGCTAGCTTGATCTTCTTTTCGTTTATCGGCTTCGATGCAATTTCGACTGCTGCAGAAGAATGCAAGAATCCCGGCAGAGATATGCCCATCGGTATCATCGGTTCACTTGTCGTTTGCACGCTGATTTATGTGGCAACCGCGGTTGTGCTCACCGGTATCCAGCCGTGGAATCAAATGGGAGTGGCCGATCCGCTCGCTGCAGCGTTCGCGGCACTTGGGCTGAATTGGGCGGCGGGCGTTATCGCGCTGGGAGCCGTTATTTCCATGACGGCCGTTCTCCTCGTGTTTCAGCTGGGACAACCCCGCATCTTCTTTGCGATGTCGAGGGACGGATTGCTTCCGAAATACTTTGCAAAAGTCCATCCGAAATACCAGACACCTCACGTCACAACGATTTGGACCGGCATCGTCGTTGCTGCGGTTGCCGCGGTCGCAAACATCAACGAAATCGTCGAACTCACGAACATCGGGACATTGTTCGCGTTTGTCCTCGTGTGTCTCGGAATCATCATCCTGCGCAGAACAGACCCCGACAGGCACCGCGTGTTCAGGACGCCGCTTGTGCCGTTGGTCCCGATCCTTGGGATCGCCATGTGTCTCTATCTCATGCTCGGCTTGCCTACGATAACCTGGATCCGTTTTGGCGTCTGGCTCGTCATCGGGATGGTTCTGTATTTCACGTACGGGTTCAAAAACAGCAAGCTGAGACAACGTCAGCACGCTTGATCGACTGACGATTTCAATCACCAAACAAATCAAGGCCTCCCCTTTGGCAGAACACGACGCCGATACTGCTTCTTCGCATCCCCAGCTTCTGAGAGTCCTCGGATTGCGCGAGGGGATCTCCATCCATATGGGTGCAATCATCGGGTCGGGCATCTTTCTCGTGCCCGCGACGATCGCCGGTCATTTGCACGCGATGGGCCCGATTATGCTTGTGTGGGTTGTAGCCGGAATGCTCACGCTCTTCGGTGCGTTGACGCTAGCCGAGCTCAGCGCAGTGTTGCCGCAAGCGGGGGGCCCTTACATTTATCTCAGCCACAGTTACGGACGAATCTGGGGATTCCTCTTCAGCTGGAATGATTTCTTTATCAACAAAGCAGGCTCGGCTGCAGCAATCGCATTCGCCTTTGCGACCTACCTCGGATATTTTATCCCGGCAATAAACCCGAAGATCAATTTCTTTACGTTTGAATCCTCGTTTCTTGGTCCTGCCTTTGGTTTTGGCATCGGCTGGGTTCAGGTCATTGCGGTTGCAACGATCCTGTTCGTTACGGTTGTCAATGTCCGCGGAGTCAAGTTCGGAGGATGGGTGACGACCATCTTTACCGCCGCCAAAGTGGTTGCCCTCCTGGGGCTGATCATCGCCGTCTTTGTTTCGGGAAAAGGGAGCGCACACAATTTTCTTCCGTGGTGGCCCGATCAATGGAGCAGCATTCCCTATTCGGCGTTCGGACTGGCCATGATTTCTGCACTCTGGGCATACGACGGCTGGATCGACGTGACGCTGACCGCCGGAGAATTCAAAAATCCCGAGCGGAACGTGCCGTGGTCGCTGATTATTGGCAGCGTTGCTGTCATCACACTCTATCTTCTGGCAAACATTGCCTACGCGTATGTCATCCCTCTTGACGTCATGTCCCATTCATCGAGGATCGCAGGCGATGTTGCGCAGACGGTGCTCGGACCCGTTGGCGCCTCATTCATAATCGTCGGCATTATGTGCTCGACGTTTGGAACAACGAACGGCATGTTGCTCGCAGGTCCGCGCTCGTTGTACGCCGCCGCGGTCGGCGGCACAATGACACGGAAACTCGCGGACGTCCACCCGAAGTATCGTACCCCTTATGTCGCGA
>DATDNS010000109.1:0-2028 GCA_036518155.1 Bacteroidota bacterium | reverse complement strand
TACTCCGCATCGGACATTTCAAGGATCTTGCCGCCGACGTCGTTGTTCGATCGCATGACGGCGTTCTTGACTTCGTTGACCGAAACACTGTATGCTTTCATTTTCCGGGGATCGATATCGATCTGGTACTGCCGGACGAAGCCTCCCACCGAAGCAACTTCCGCCACACCCTGGACTCCCTGCAGGTTGAGTTTGACGTACCAATCCTGAATCGCGCGTAACGTACCCAGATCGTATTTTCCTTCGACTGTGTACCAAAACACTTGACCGACGCCGGTTCCGTCTGGACCGAGCTGCATGTTGGCGCCGGTGGGGAGCGAAGACTGGACCGTGGACAGTTTCTCGAGGACCCGGCTTCGCGCCCAGTACAGGTCTGTCGATTCATTGAAGATGATGTAAATGAACGACATCCCGAACATGGATTGTGCCCGGATGGTTTGCACCTCAGGAACTCCCTGCAGTGCCGTCACGAGAGGAAATGTGACCTGGTCCTCGACAAGCTGGGGTGAGCGGCCCATCCATTCGGTGAAGACGATGACCTGGTTCTCCGAAAGGTCGGGTATTGCATCGAGCGGCGTGTGAAACACGGACCAAAGTCCCCATCCAACAACGATAAGATAAAAGAGGATGACGACGAATCTGTTCCGGGCTGAGTAATCGATTATTTTTTCAATCATGGAATTGCCTCGTTAGCATTTCGATTTACGTTCGTTGAACCGCAAAGGAAGCGAAAGAGGATGGCACTCTGACGCGAAGGTACCTCTAAATCCCAGGTCAAGTCACCCCGAACTCGTTTCGGGGTCTGATTGGGCCGAAACACAGTTGCTGAAACAAGTTCAGCAAGACAAGACTTAATCTTACGATGGGTTCTCATCTCTGTCTCTTTGTACGTACTCTGCGGTTGACGTCAATCTTCTACGATGATTTTACCTTTGACCATTCCCATGCCGCATTCGAAGTCGATGGTCCCGGCTTTTGTCGGAATAATCTCGACCAGCGTTGTATCGCGTGGCGGCAGGAAGGTGCGGATATTGAATTCCTTGAAGACAACTTCGGACGTGCACTCTGAGTCTTCGTCGCGATAGAAGTGCAGTCGGAGTACATCTCCCGTCGTTGCGTGAATCACATCAGGGTTGTAGCTTCCGTGCACGAGAATGTTGATGTTCTCAATGCCACCTGATTTCTTCCTGCTGCGTAGATATCTGGAAGGCTCGGCTTTCACGTCATCCCCGGAGAGGGACCCGTGGTGATGCTCCGTTCGTTGGGGAGTGGTGTCCGCACCCGAAGACTGGCTGAGCTGACTTTCAGAGTCGATGAGGAATCCTCCCGAAACGGCGACGATTTCACCTTCGTGCAATCCTTCGAGTATTTCCGTGTCACGGTCCGTGGATGCGCCGACCACGACGTTCCTCGGTTCAAAGGTGTTTTCCCTCGCTTCCACCCAAACAACCGTCCGTTTGCCCGTTGCAATGATTGCCGAAGTCGGGACCACCAGAGCGTCCTTGATGGGTGCAACGATGCGTGCCTCCACGAACATATTGGGCTTCAGTTTGGACTCCGGGTTGTCGAACTCGGTCCGCACCCGGATTGTCCGTGTCTCGGCATTCATTGCCGCATCGATGAACGTCACGCGGCCGTGAAATTCCACTCCAGGGTAAGCGTCGGTCGTGATGGCGACATCCTGACCGAGCTTCGCATAGCGCAGGTTCTGTTCGTAGACATCGAGGGTGATCCACACTTTCGACAAATCCGCCAGCCGGTAGAGCACCATGCCCTGATCCACGTACTGACCCTCCTGGACTTCCTTGGAAAGAACAGTTCCCCGGATCGGAGAATTGAAGCGAATCGAGGTTGGAATCTGACGTGTCTTTTCGATCTGGCGCAATTGTCCTTCGGACATCCCGAAATGGGTATTCAATTTTGCGCGGGACGCAACGACAAGTCGGTCTTGTGTTGATGCATTTTGCGCATCGGAGTCGGCCGTTGCCGAGCGCAAACCGTTCAGAGCAAGGATATAATCCTGTGTTG
>DATDNS010000108.1:0-14320 GCA_036518155.1 Bacteroidota bacterium | reverse complement strand
CCGAACGGTCGGTCGGTTGATATCATCCTCAACCCCCTCGGTGTTCCTTCAAGAATGAACATCGGACAATTGTTTGAGGTTGCCCTCGGCTGGGCGGGACACGAGCTTGACGAATGGTACTCAACGCCGATCTTCGACGGAGCATCGTGGGAACAGGTGGCGGATAAACTGCAGGAGGCAGGGCTCAGCCAGAATTCAAAGACCGTGCTCATCGACGGGAGAACCGGTGAAACATTTGACCAGGAAGTAACGGTCGGGTTCCTCTATATGATGAAGCTGTCGCACATGGTCGACGATAAAATTCACGCGCGGTCCATCGGCCCGTACTCGCTCATTACACAGCAGCCGCTCGGCGGCAAAGCGCAGTTCGGCGGCCAGCGATTCGGAGAAATGGAAGTCTGGGCTCTTGAAGGGTACGGAGCGGCGCACGTGTTACAGGAGATCCTTACGGTAAAATCTGACGACGTGGTTGGTCGTGCAAAGGTCTACGAGGCGATCGTCAAGGGCGAAAATCTGCCTGAGCCGAATGTGCCCGAGTCCTTTAATGTTCTTGTGCGGGAATTGCAGGGGTTGGGATTGGAAGTAAAGATTGAGTGATCTGTTCAGAAAAGAACAATCAACCGGTGCCCGTCCCTGACGGGCAATTCATCAGATATTTGGAGGTGTCATGGCTTTCACAATGAATGATGCAGCAGCGCGAAAGACGTTTTCAAAAATAACGGTAAGCCTCGCGTCGCCGGACATGATTCTTGCGCGGTCGCACGGCGAAGTGACCAAACCGGAGACGATCAACTACCGTTCGTTCCGACCGGAAAAAGACGGATTGTTCTGCGAAAAAATATTCGGCCCGACACGCGATTGGGAATGTCATTGCGGAAAATACAAACGCATCCGCTACAAGGGCATTACCTGCGATCGCTGCGGCGTCGAAGTAACACAGAAGAGCGTCCGCAGGGAACGCCAGGGGCACATTGCACTCGCGGTGCCGGTCGTCCACATCTGGTATTTCCGGTCGATGCCTTCAAAAATCGGCTATGTCCTCGGCATTGCCTCAAAGGAACTCGAGAAGATTATTTATTACGAATCGTATGTGGTCGTGAATCCCGGGACAACGGGACTTCAGAAACTGGACCTCATCTCCGAGGACCAGTACCTCGAGATTCTCTCATCGCTTCCTGAGTCCAATTTTGACCTCGAAGATGGCGATCCGAAGAAATTTGTTGCCAAGATGGGCGGCGACGCGATCAAAGATCTGCTCAGCCGAGTCAATATCGAGGAACTGGCTGTTGAACTTCGCGAACAAGTTGGGACGGAAACTTCCGTCCAGAAGAAACAGGAAGCATTGAAGAGGCTGCGTGTCATCGAGTCATTCCGCCAAAGCGACCTTCAGGCACCGAACAAACCGGAATGGATGGTCCTGAGCGTGATCCCGGTTATTCCGCCCGAACTTCGACCGCTCGTACCCCTCGAAGGCGGACGGTTCGCAACATCGGATCTCAACGACCTGTATCGCAGGGTCATCATCCGTAACAATCGTCTCAAGAGACTCATTGAAATCAAGGCGCCGGAGGTCATTCTCCGCAATGAAAAGCGGATGCTGCAGGAAGCTGTCGACTCGCTCTTCGACAATTCGCGCCGCGTGAACGCGGTGCGCAGCGACAATAACCGCGCGCTAAAATCACTGTCGGATATGCTCAAAGGAAAGCAGGGGCGCTTCCGGCAAAATTTGCTGGGTAAACGTGTGGACTATTCCGGCCGTTCAGTCATCGTTGTCGGACCGGAACTGAAACTCCACGAATGCGGCCTGCCGAAAGATATGGCAGTTGAACTCTTCAAACCCATGATCATCCGTAAGCTCATTGAGCGTGGTTTGGTAAAAACGGTCAAGAGTGCGAAGAAGATGGTCGATAAGAAGGGACCTGAAGTGTGGGATATCCTCGACCATATCATCGATGGCCATCCGGTTCTCCTGAACCGAGCGCCAACGCTGCACCGCTTGGGCATCCAGGCGTTTCAGCCGGTGCTGGTGGAAGGCAAAGCCATTAGGATCCATCCGATGGTGTGCACGGCATTCAACGCCGATTTCGACGGTGACCAGATGGCGGTTCACGTTCCGCTGTCCTATGAAGCACAGCTCGAAGCCAGGATCCTGATGCTCTCGAGTCACAACATTCTCTCCCCGGCAAGCGGAGCGCCGATCGTGACGCCCACGCAGGACCAGGTTCTCGGCTGCTACTATCTGACGAAGTCGAAAGCAGGCGAAAAAGGCGAAGGGATGGTGTTCTCCTCGACGAGTGAAGTGATTATCGCTTACGACCAGGACAGAATTGCATTGCACGCGCGCATCAAGGTGCGCACAGACAATACACTCGTTGAGACAACCACGGGACGCGTCATCTTCAATCAAATCGTCCCGACCGACATCCCATTTATCAATGAATTGCTGAACAAGAAACGTCTCGTTCAGATCATAGCGACGGTCTTCCGTCGATGCGGCAATCTTGTGACTGCGCAGTTTCTCGACAAGCTCAAGACGCTCGGCTTCACCTATGCAACGCGAGGTGGTCTCTCGGTCTCGGTCGGGGATGTTATTATTCCCAAAGAAAAACTCGAGATGGTTGCAAAGGCAACGAAAGATGTGGAGAGTGTTGAGACTCAATACTACCGGGGATTCATCACCAACGGTGAGCGGTACAACAAGGTCATTGACATCTGGACACGTGCGACAAGCCGGATCGCAGAGCGGCTTTTCGACGCGCTTCAGCACGACCGGGAAGGCTTTAACTCCCTCTATATGATGGTCGATTCGGGTGCGCGCGGATCCAAGGAACAGGTTCGTCAGCTTGCCGGAATGCGCGGTTTGATGGCAAAGCCGCAGAAGAGCATGTCCGGGGCGACGGGTGAACTTATTGAAAATCCGATTATTGCGAATTTCCGCGAAGGTCTCTCGATCCTGGAATACTTCATCTCGACGCACGGTGCGAGAAAAGGCCTTGCCGACACCGCATTAAAAACGGCCGATGCAGGGTATCTCACCAGACGTCTCATCGACGTCGCGCAGGATGCGATCATCTCGGAACTTGATTGCGGGACGATCCAGGGTTCCGTGACGGGTGCGCTGAAAGAAGGAGAAGACATCAAAGAACCTCTCTCCGAACGTATTCTTGGACGAGTCGCCGTACACGATGTCGTAGATCCGCTGTCGGGCGACGTTATCGTCGAGTCGGGAGAAGTGATCGACGAAGACAAGGCGCAACGGATTACCGAAACCTCCATCGAAACAGTCGAGATCCGTTCAGTGCTCACGTGTGAATCGCGCAGGGGCATCTGTGCCAAGTGCTACGGCAGGGATCTGACGACGGGTGTCCTCGTCGAGTCGGGGACGGCGGTCGGCGTCATTGCGGCACAGTCTATCGGCGAACCTGGCACGCAGCTCACGCTTCGTACATTCCACACCGGCGGAACGGCGAGTCTTATTGCATCGCAGTCACAGATCATTTCGAAGTTCGACGGTTTCATCAAGTATGACGGCATCAAGCATATCGATTATGTCGTCGGAGAAGACAGGCGGCCGATCGTTTCGGGTCGCAGCGGAGTCATCAATATCCTCGATTCGGACAACAGGGTTCTCACGAAATACGACGTTCCCTACGGCGCCATCCTGATGCTGAAAGATGGTGCAAAGGTGGCGAAGGGTGAATTGATCTATGAGTGGGATCCGTACAACGCCGTTATTATTTCCGAAGTCAAAGGGACGGTGAAGTACATCGACCTGAAAGAAAACGTGACGTATCGGGAAGAGCCAGATGAGCAGACCGGTCACATTCAGAAGGTCATTATCGACAGCAAGGAAAAGAGCCTCATCCCCGCGCTGACGGTTGTCAACGCAAAGGGCCAGAAACTTGCAAACTATCCGATTCCGACACGGGCGCATCTCATCGTCGATGACGGGGAGGAGATTGATGCAGGAGCAACGCTGGTCAAGATCCCGCGCGACATTGGTAAGACGAGAGACATCACGGGAGGTTTGCCGCGCGTAACGGAATTGTTCGAGGCACGCCATCCCGGCGATCTTTCCGTCGTGAGTGAAATCGACGGAACGGTGACGATCGGGCAGCCGAAGCGCGGATCGCGCGAAGTATTTGTCCAGAGCCACGACGGCAAGGACAAGAGGACCTATCTTGTTCCGCTTGGCAAACACTTGCTGACGCAGGACAATGACGTGATTCGGGCCGGCGAGCGGATCTCGGCAGGGGCAATCGATCCCCACGATATCCTGAAGATCAAAGGCACCACTGCCGTTCAGGAATATCTCGTGAACGAAATCCAGGAAGTCTACCGCATGCAGGGCGTGAAGATCAATGACAAACATATCGAGATCATTGTTCGACAGATGATGCAAAAAGTACGCATCGTTGACCCGGGCGACACGAAATACCTGGAAGGCGATCACGTCGACAAAGCCAAGCTGCGGGACGAAAACGAAAGCATCGTGGGAAAGATGGTGGTTGTGAGCAAGGGCGATGCGAAGTCGAAGAACGGCTCGATCCTTACAAAGAAGGCTCTGCGAGAAACGAATGCCGACTTGAAGAAGAGGTCGAAAAAAGTCATCGAAGCTCGGGAGGCCGAGGCAGCGACATCCGAACCCATTCTGCTTGGAATCACACAGGCGTCCCTCACGACGGACAGCTGGATCTCTGCTGCGTCGTTCCAGGAGACAACGAAGGTGCTTACCGATGCGGCAATTGAGTCAAAGCTGGATATGCTGCTTGGCCTGAAAGAAAATGTCATCATGGGCCACCTGATTCCGGCTGGTTCGGGTCAAAAGAAGTTCAGGGAAGTGATCGTCACCGTCCCGACCGAAGAGAGCGAAGTTGTAGAGGAGGTGACGGTGGAGGAAGATCCGGCCAAGCCGAAAGAAGTCAAGAAGAAGGTAAGGGTGAGCGCCTGAAAAAGGGCAAAAGCGACAATTGTGCGTTGACATTGTCAGGGAAAAATACTATATTAAAAGCCTGATTTTTCACAGCAATTCGCATTTTCAACAACGGAGTCTAGTGAAGTGCCGACAATCAACCAGGTAGTCCGGAAGAGCA
Source organism: Bacteroidota bacterium (assembly GCA_036518155.1). Classification (GTDB taxonomy): domain Bacteria; phylum Bacteroidota; class Ignavibacteria; order UBA10030; family UBA10030; genus JADGQA01. The sequence continues at coordinate 9,227 of DATDNS010000108.1, read as the reverse complement.
GGGAAAGGGTTCTTTGGAAGAGCAAATCTCCCGCCCTCCAAAGCAGCCCCCAAAAACGCGGAGTCTGCACGAGGGTCTATACGACAACTCCCAAGAAACCGAACTCTGCGCTCAGGAAAGTTGCACGTGTGCGGTTGACAAACGGAATTGAAGTCACTGCCTATATCCCGGGCGAAGGACACAATCTTCAGGAGCACTCCATTGTCCTGATTCGTGGCGGAAGGGTGAAAGACTTGCCGGGTGTTCGGTACCACATTATCCGGGGATCGTTGGATACCCAGGGTGTTCAGGATCGCAAACAAGGGCGGTCAAAATACGGCGCAAAGAAGCCCAAATAATTACAGCTGATGAGAAAGAAAAGAGCGTCAAAACGAATAATCCTGCCGGACCCGAAATACAACGACATGCTTGTGTCGAGGTTCGTCAACAGCATCTTGCAGCGCGGAAAAAAGCATTTGGCGCGAAAAATATTGTACGACGCGTTATCAATGATTGAACAGAAGTCCAAGAATAATCCTCTTGATGTGTTCAAGAAAGCCGTCGATAATGTTTCGCCTTTGATAGAAGTGAAGGCGCGACGAGTTGGTGGAGCAACCTATCAAGTCCCTACTGAAGTTCGCCCCGAGCGGCGAACCGCTCTTGCTATCCGCTGGTTAATCTCCAATGCAAAGGAACGCTCGGAGAAGTCGATGTCGCAAAAGCTGGCCTCGGAACTCATGGCGGCTTTTGCGGGCGAAGGTGGCGCAATAAAAAAGAAGGACGATGTCCACAGAATGGCAGAAGCAAACAAAGCTTTTGCCCACTTCCGCTGGTAACATTGCGATAAACAAGTCTGAGATGCCGTGTGGTCGAGGCCGTGGCGTCTGGTGATGGTCAGGAAAACGTATGCCAAGAGAGTATCCATTAGAGAGAACGAGAAATATCGGCATCATGGCGCATATTGATGCCGGGAAGACGACGACGACGGAACGTATTCTGTTCTTCACGGGAAAGTTGCATCGCATCGGCGAAGTACACGATGGCGCTGCCACGATGGACTGGATGGAGCAGGAGAAGGAACGCGGCATTACGATTACGAGCGCAGCGACAACGTGTTTCTGGAACAGTCACCGCATCAACATCATCGACACGCCCGGTCACGTCGACTTCACCATAGAAGTTGAACGGTCGCTCCGCGTGCTCGACGGTGCTGTTGCGCTGTTTTGTTCCGTCGGTGGTGTCGAACCGCAATCGGAAACGGTCTGGAGACAGGCTGACAAGTACGGCGTGCCGAGGATAGCCTTTGTCAACAAGATGGATCGTGCGGGAGCGGATTTCCTCGGCGTCATCGACATGATGAAGAAACGTCTCAGCGCGAATGCGGTTCCGGTCCAGTTGCCGGTCGGCGAGGCGGACATGTTCGCCGGTGTCATCGATCTGATTACGATGAAAGCCCGGATGTACCACGAGCACAACCAGGGAATGACGTGGGATGAAATCGAAATTCCGGAAAAATTGAAGACAAAATCGGCAGAGTACCGCATTAAGATGCTTGAAGCGGTCGCCGATGAGGATGATTCGCTCCTCGAGAAATATCTCGAAGGAAAAGACATTTCTGCAAGCGAAATCACCGCCGTGTTGCGCAGAGCAACGTTGAAGAACACGATTATTCCTGTCCTTTGCGGGTCATCGTTCAAGAACAAAGGCGTGCAGCAATTGCTCGATGCGGTCGTCGACTTCCTGCCTTCACCGCTCGACATCAAGAGTGGAATGCTCCACGGGCATCATCCCCACAGGCACGATGACATCGTGCGAAGAGTGGCCGACGACGAGAAGTTTACAGCGCTTGCATTCAAAATCATGAGCGATCCGTTTGTTGGGAGACTGACCTATTTCAGAGTCTACACCGGTACGCTTTCGGCCGGATCGTATGTCTATAATGCTGTCTCAGACAAGAAGGAACGTATCGCACGTATCCTCCGCATGCACGCGAACCATCGCGAAGAAGTGCAGGAAGCGTATTCCGGCGATATCGTGGCCGCCATCGGGCTCAAGAATACGAGGACGGGCGATACGTTGACCGAGGAAGATGATCCGGTTCTCCTCGAGCAAATGACGTTCCCGGAACCTGTTATTGATGTTGCGATCGAGCCGAAAACGAAGGCGGACCAGGAGAAGATGGGAGAAGCTCTTCAGCGTTTGGCTGAAGAAGACCCGACCTTCAGAGTCACATCGAACCAGGAAACCGGTCAGACCATTATCAGTGGAATGGGCGAGCTTCACCTGGAAATCATCATCGACCGGATGAAGCGTGAGTTCAGAGTCGAAGCCAACGTTGGAAAGCCACAGGTCGCGTACAAAGAAACGATTACGAAGAAAGTCACGGCCGAAGGGAAATTCATCAGGCAGTCGGGCGGGCGCGGTCAATTCGGCCACGTCTGGCTGGAAATTGAGCCCAACGAAAAGGGCAAAGGATTCGAGTTTGAAAATGCCATCGTCGGTGGTGTCATTCCGAAGGAATTCATCAAGCCGGTCGAACAGGGCATTTTCGAAGCAATGAAAAATGGAGTTCTGGCAGGATATCCTGTTGAAGACGTCAAAGTGAAACTGTTCGACGGATCATATCACGATGTGGACTCATCGGAAATGGCCTTCAAGATTGCCGGATCCATTGGGTTCAAGGAAGGCGCCCGGAAAGCGGGCCCGGTTCTTCTTGAGCCGATCATGGCGGTCGAAGTGGTAACGCCCGAAGAGTACATGGGTGATGTCATGGGCGACCTCAGTGCACGCAGGGGAAGGATTGAAGGTATGACGTCTCGCAAGGACGCACAGGTTATCAAGTCGATGGTTCCGTTGTCGGAAATGTTTGGCTACGCCACGGCGATGCGTTCGATGACACAGGGGCGGGCGCTCTATACAATGCAGTTCTCGCACTACGAACCGACACCAAAGAGTGTTTCCGATCAGATCATTGAAAAGGTCAAAGGAAAAGAAGCTGTCCCGGTATCGTGAGATTGACTCACACAACTTAGAATCAAAGTTAACATAAGGAGATCCTTCCATGGCAAAAGGTAAGTTTGATCGTAGTAAGCCACACGTAAACGTCGGCACGATTGGACACGTCGACCACGGGAAGACAACCCTCACCGCGGCAATTACGATGGTTCTTGCCAAGAAGGGGCTTTCTGAAATCCGGACATTCGATTCCATCGACAACGCTCCGGAGGAAAAGGCGCGCGGTATTACCATCGCAACGGCGCACGTGGAATACTCCACGGAGAAAAGGCACTACGCCCACGTCGACTGCCCTGGCCACGCTGACTACGTCAAGAACATGATCACGGGTGCCGCGCAAATGGACGGCGCAATTCTTGTTGTGGCTGCGACGGACGGTCCTATGCCCCAGACGCGCGAACACATTCTTCTTGCCCGCCAGGTTGGTGTGCCAAGAATTGTCGTGTTCATGAACAAGGTCGACGCTGTCGACGATCCGGAACTCCTGGATCTTGTCGAATTGGAACTGAGAGACCTTCTGAAGAAGTATGAATTCCCGGGCGATGAGATTCCGATCATTCGCGGATCTGCATTGAAAGCCATGGAAGCCGCACTGAGACCGGATTCGAAACCGGACGACCCGGCATTCAAATGCATTATGGACCTGATGAATGCTGTCGACTCCTATATCCCGTTGCCAAAGCGCGATGTTGAAAAACCGTTCCTGATGCCCGTCGAAGACGTTTTCTCGATTACCGGACGCGGCACAGTCGGTACAGGTCGTGTCGAGCGTGGAAAGTGCAAGGTTGGTGATGAAGTCGAAGTGATCGGACTTAATGCTCACAAAAAGACCGTTGTGACGGGTGCTGAAATGTTCCGTAAGGAGCTTGACGAAGTCATGGCGGGGGATAACGCGGGACTGTTGCTCCGTGGTGTGGAAAAGGACGAGCTTGAGCGCGGGATGGTTATTGCCAAGCCCGGATCGATTACGCCTCACAAGAAATTTACTGCGCAGGTGTACGTCCTGAAGAAAGAAGAAGGTGGACGCCACACACCGTTCCTCACAGGGTACCGGCCGCAATTCTATTTCCGTACAACCGACGTCACCGGCGTTGTGACCCTGCCGAACGGTGTCGAAATGGTTATGCCCGGCGACAACCTTGATGCTGTCAATATCGAGCTGATCTCCACGATTGCTATGGAAGAAGGACTCCGGTTCGCTATTCGTGAAGGCGGACGCACCGTCGGCGCAGGAGTTGTGACAAAGATTATCGAATAACGCTGTTTCACTCTGGACCCGTTTCGGATGTTGTCGAAAGGGCCCGTTAAGTCTAGGAGTTATCCTTGGCTGGTCAGAAAATCAGAATCAAGCTTAAATCATACGATCATAATCTGATCGACAAGTCTGCAGAGAAAATCATTAAGACTGTCAGGTCTACCGGAGCTGTGGTTTCCGGACCGATCCCGCTGCCGACCAAGCGCAGTCTGTACACGGTGAATCGTTCTCCGCACGTCGATAAGAAGTCCCGCGAACAATTCGAGACTCGTTCACACAAACGACTGATCGACATTCTCAACGCAACGGGCAAAACAGTAGATTCGCTGCAGAAGCTCGAACTTCCTGCCGGGGTGGATGTCGAAATCAAAGTGTGAGTAGCTGAAGATTCTGACCAATTGACGTTTTGACTTGTTTTTGAGGTTATCGTCCAATGGAACCTCAAATGGATAAGGAGCAATATAGTGCGTGGAATTCTAGGTAAAAAAATCGGCATGACGAGCATCTATGATGAGAGCGGTGAATCCGTTCCCTGCACTATTATAGAAGCCGGACCTTGTCTCGTCACCCAGATAAAAACTAAGGAGAAGGACGGCTACGATGCCATCCAACTCGGCTTCGGTGAGCACAAGGAACGCCTTGTGAACAAACCTTTAAAGGGTCACTTTGCGCAGGCCCACGTGAAACCCCTCCGATGGCTCGGTGAATTCCGTGAAATGACAATTGCCGAGCTCAAGCTCGGGGCCGAAATCAAAGTCGACATATTTTCCCAGGGAGAAGTCGTCGATGTCATTGGGAAATCCAAAGGCCGGGGGTTCCAGGGTGTCGTGAAGCGTCATCATTTCGGCGGCGTCGGCATGACGACACACGGCGCGTCCGACCGCGTGCGTGCTCCGGGTTCGATCGGGTCAAGTTCGTATCCGTCGCGGGTTTTTAAAGGAATGCGCATGGGCGGCAGGATGGGATTTGCCAAGACGACGGTGAAGAACCTGAAGGTCGTCAAAGTTATTCCAGAATCGAACATCTTGATTGTGAAAGGGTCGGTTCCGGGTGCGATCAATAGTTATCTCGAGATTGTCCAGCACAACTAGGGATCAAGGAACGAAGACAATGGAAGTTGATGTCTACAAAATAGATGGCTCGCTCACCGGAGAAAAAATCGCGCTCGACCCGGGAGTGTTCGGAGTGAAGCCGAACGACCACGCGATTTATCAGGTGGTGCGCAGCATCCAGGCGAACTTGCGACAGGGAACACACAAGGTCAAGCCGAGGAACGAAGTTCGCGGCGGCGGGAAGAAACCATTCAAGCAGAAAAAGACCGGTCGCGCGCGCGCGGGATCGACACGGTCGCCGTTGTGGGTGGGTGGAGGTTCGATATTTGGCCCCATGCCCCACGACTATGTGATCAAGCTGCCCTTGAAAGTGCGAAGGCTCGCACGCAGGTCCGCGCTGAGTTACAAGGCGATGGAAAGCGGCGTCGTTGTTGTCGAGGATTTCAATTTTGACGCACCGAAGACAAAATCATTGGCTGCAATCCTAAAAGCCTTGTCGCTTGACAAGAAGAAGACTCTCCTTTTGACTCCAAAGACGGAGCAACAGCTTCTCAAATCCGGCAGGAATATTCCCACGCTTGCCGTTCGCGAGGCGGACAAGGCTTCAACGCTTGAAATCTTGAAAAACCAGGTGTTGCTCATCCAGAAAAGCGCGGTGCCGGTTTTGCAGAACTCTTTAAAGAATTAGGACGACGATCATGCCAGATATTCTAGTTCGGCCGATACTGACGGAAAAAATGACGAAGCTTCAGGAGGTTCGACAATACGCGTTCGAGGTACCGTCTTCTTCGAACAAGATCGACATCGAGCGTGCCGTCGAAAAGAAGTTCAAAGTTAAAGTCCTCAGTGTCCGGACCCAGCGCATCAAGGGAAAAGAAAAAGTTCAGCTGACACGTCGAGGCCGTTTTGAAGGCAGGAAGCGAAACTGGAAAAAAGCGCTCGTTACCCTCAAAGAAGGCGACAAGATCGACTATTTTGAAAATGTTTGATTGAGACAGGCGCGGAGCCACTATGGCACTGAGAAAATTAAAACCACGAACTGCTGCTACCCGGTTCTACTCGATTTCGACGTTCGAAGAAGTCACGAAGACAGTCCCGGAAAAATCGCTGGTGGAAGCCAACAAGAAATCCGGGGGCCGCAACAACCTTGGCCGGGTCACTTCCCGCCATCGCGGGGGTGGGCACAAGCGGATGTACCGAATCATCGACTTCAAGCGTGATAAGAGAGGCGTGGCGTCGAAGGTTATTGCGATTGAATATGACCCGAATCGTTCTGCCAGGATTGCACTGCTCCAGTTCCCTGACGGCGAGAAAAGGTATATCATTGCACCCGAAGGGGTCAAAGTTGGTGCAAGTCTGATGTCCGGTCCAGAAGCCGATATTCAGATCGGCAATGCGCTGCCGCTCAGGAACATCCCGGTCAGTACATTTGTGAACACCGTTGAAATGATTCCTGGAAAGGGGGGTCAAATCGGTCGCAGCGCAGGAAACTCACTCCAGCTCATGGCAAAAGAAGGCGATTATGCAACGCTGAAAATGCCGTCCGGCGAAGTTCGCAAGCTGCCTCTCGATTGCTATGCGACCATCGGGATCGTCAGCAACGGCGACCACGAGAATATCAGTGTCGGCAAAGCCGGCCGTTCGCGCTGGCTGGGCATTCGTCCGCAAACGCGCGGCATGGCAATGAATCCTGTCGATCATCCGATGGGCGGTGGAGAAGGGCGATCCAAGAGCGGCGGCGGATACCAGCATCCGGAATCTCCGTGGGGTAAGTATGCAAAGGGTCTGAAGACGCGCAGGAAAAAGAACCAGTCCAGCAAGTATATCGTCACACGAAGGAAGTAGCGGAAACAGGAGTCTGTTCATTAACGATCAGGTGGATTAAACCAGTATGAGCCGTTCGGTCAAAAAAGGTCCGTATGTCGATGCAAAGCTTCAGCAGAAGGTCGAAGCTTTGAACAAGACAAATCAAAAGAAAGTCATCAAGACGTGGGCGCGTTCCACCACGATCATTCCGGATTTTGTCGGCCACACGTTTGCGGTCCACAACGGGAACAAGTTTATTCCCGTCTATATCCACGAAGCGATGGTCGGACACAAACTGGGTGAGTTTGCACCCACCCGGATCTTCCGTGCGCATCCGGGAATCAAGACCGAAACGACAACAACGCCTGCAAGTTGATCGAGGATATTCATGGAAGCCAAATCAGTCAATCGATACGTTGGAACATCGCCCCGCAAGATGAGGCTCGTCATAGACCTGATCCGCAACAAGGGAGTTGAGGAAGCTCTTTCGATGCTTCATTTTGTCCCCAAACATGCGGCAAAGACCCTGGAAAAAGTTTTGCGTTCGGCAATCTCGAACTACCAGAACAAGGATGAGGCCGGACGTGTCGATACATCGACGCTCTTCGTCAAGACTGCGTTCGTCAACGGCGGGCCGATGGCAAAGAGGGTTCTCCCTGCACCAATGGGAAGGGCATTCCGGATTCGGAAACGTTCAAACCACATTACCATTGTCGTAGCCCAGCGTGAAGGCACTGCGGTGGAAGCGAAGAAACCCGTGACACAGAAAACGAAGAAAGCTGCGCCGCAAAAACAACCAGTTGTCACAGAAAGCTGATCGGAGGACTCTTGGGTCAAAAAACCAATCCAAATGGATTTCGTCTTGGAATCGTGCGCCAGTGGGATGCAAGCTGGTATGATGACAAAAGCTTTGCAGGGAAACTGCAGGAAGACCTCGTCGTCCGCAACTATATTCGTAACAGGCTTAAGAAGGCCGGCATAGCAAGAATCCAAATCGATCGGACGCCCAAGCGCGCCGTCCTGACGATTCACACATCGCGACCCGGGATCGTCATCGGCAAGAGCGGCAAGGAAATCGCCCAGCTCGAAGAGGAACTGAAGAAAGTAACGTCAAAAGAAGTCAAGATTTTGATCCACGAAATCAAACGCCCGGAACTTGATGCCTCGCTCGTTGCCGATGCCATCGCAACGCAGCTTGAAGGCAGGGTCTCGTTCAGGCGTGCAATGAAACAGTCGATCACGGCGGCGATGAGGATGGGTGCGGAAGGCATCCGCGTCAAGTGCGGAGGTCGTCTTGGAGGAGCAGAAATTGCCCGGACCGAACAGTACAAAGAAGGTCGAATCCCGCTTCAAACTTTGCGGGCGGACATCGACTATGCCGGAGCTACGGCCTTCACGATCTACGGCGCCATCGGCGTCAAAGTCTGGATCTGCAAAGGCGAAATTCTTGGAAATGCTTCAAAGTAAGCAGGAGTCTGCAACGTTATGTTAATGCCAAAGAGAGTTAAGTACCGCAAGACGCAGCGAGGCCGAATGAGAGGCAAGGCCACGCGTGGAGCTTCCGTCGCGTTTGGTGATTTTGGACTGAAAGCCATGGAGCCAGGCTGGATTACGCAGCGCCAGATCGAAGCATCGCGCGTTGCATTGACGCGGATGATGAAACGTGAAGGCAAAGTCTGGATCAGGATCTTCCCCGACAAACCGGTCACGAAGAAGCCCGCCGAAACCCGTATGGGAAGCGGCAAGGGCGTGCCGGAGTTCTGGGTGGCGGTGGTGCGCCCCGGGACGATCATGTTTGAGCTTGGCGGCATCAACCGGGCCACTGCCCAGGAAGCGATGGACCTTGCGGCCCACAAGCTTCCGATCAAGACCCGGATGGTGACCCGCATTACCCATCAAGAAGCGTAACTCTACAGAAGAGAAAGCCATGAAAGTATTCGATATCCGGGAATTGCCCGAACTCGAGCTCGTCAAGCGGATTGAGGACGAAGAGGAGAACCTCGTGCACCTGAAGTTCCAGAAGGCCACCAGCCAGCTCGAAAGCCCGATCAAGATCCGCCTCGTCCGGCGCGACATCGCGCGGATGAAGACGGTCCTCAAGGAACGGCAGAAGAAGAACG
>DATDNS010000107.1:0-2999 GCA_036518155.1 Bacteroidota bacterium | reverse complement strand
TTCGAACATGCTCACAACAAGTTCGCCGACCTTCTGATTCAACGCCAGCACCAGGTCGGGGTGGTCGAAAATTGCGGAAGAAAACGTTTCGAATCCCATCATCTCCCAGGTCATCGTGAAGATGTCGCCGTACTGGCCGATAACTCCCATGCCATCCGGCAAGAGGGATCGTACGTTTTCGAATTTCGAATAGTCAAAGTCGCTCACAGAGGGAAATTGGTAGCGTTCCAACTCCCCGGCGTTCGAGATCACACCCGAGTTCTCTGATGCCCAGTTGCGGGTGAGCATCCCCTCATCCTCGTGCGCCGGATGGCCATAAAGACCGCTCTTCCCAGGATTGAAATCTGCCACAGGCTGGAGTTTCACGTAGTCATAGCCGGCCGTGTGCCAGAATTCAACTTCATCCTTCAGCGTCAAGAGCTCGCGGCCGATCATGCGGGATTTGATGGCCGGATGTACTCCGAGCTCGATCATCGGAACAAACGATCCTTTCCCGCGGCGCAATGTCTTCTTCAGTTGTTCAATGTCCGGTCTCATCCTGGCTTCTGTTGATCTTCAATGGAAGAAGATACGACGTTTTTGCCTGTCAGGATATTGATTCCGCCGCGCCTTCCGGAAACCAGCATTTCGTCCGGTTACAGAAGGAACAAACCGAGAGCATCACCGGCACTTCCACCAACACCCCCACGACCGTCGCAAGCGCAGCGCCGGATCCGGGCCCAAAAAGAGCGATCGCCGTCGCAACTGCCAGTTCAAAAAAATTGCTTGCCCCGATCAACGCTCCCGGTGCCGCCACGCTGTATTCAACCCTGAATAATTTCATCAGGCCGTAGGCGAGAGAAGAGTTGAAGTAAACCTGGATCAGCAATGGGACCGCAATGAGGATCACGTGGAACCAGCGACTCGTGATGTTGTCCGCCTGAAACGCAAAAATGAGGACGAGCGTTGTGAGCAAGGCAATGATGGTGACGGGATGAAAGAACCCGAGATACGACTTCTCGAACCATTCCTTCCCTTTCGATCGGATCAACCACGTCCTGCTGATGCTTCCGAGGGCAAGCGGTATGACGATGAAGATGACGACGCTGTACAGCAGAACGAGGAATGGGACGGTCAACGAACTTGCTCCGCTCACGAGCAACGATACAATGGGAGCAAACAGAACAAGCATGATCAAATCGTTGACTGAAACCTGGACCAACGTATAGGCGGGGTCGCCGTCCGTTAAGTATGACCAGACAAACACCATGGCCGTGCACGGAGCCGCCGCCAATATGATTGCGCCGGCAATATACTGGTCCGCCAGCTCCGGCCCTATCCATTGCAGGAAGAGATGCTTGAAAAACACCCATGCGATCAGCGCCATTGAGAACGGTTTGACCAACCAGTTCACGAACAGCGTGATCAGCAGACCTCTCGGTTTCTTTCGCACCCCGAGGATGCTGCTGAAATCGATTTTGATCATCATCGGGTAGATCATCAACCAGATGAGAATGGCGATGGGGATATTGATCTGGCTTCCTTTTCCGAATTCAAGGCCGCGCAGCGCGTCTGTGATGCCCGGAAAGATCTTCCCCAGGAAAATCCCCACAACCATGCAGATCAAAACCCAGAGTGAGAGGTAACGTTCGAAGAACTTGAGCCGTTTGGTGGCACTCATTTCGATTCCTTCCTTATTTCCATCCGGTAGAACTCATTGAACCGTTCTTTGATTTCGTCACGCACACGCCTGAATTCCGACTCGATGTGTTCCTCCGTTCCAAATGCCTCGGCAGGATCGTCAAAACCGATGTGAAGACGCTGTGTGACTTTCCCGGTGAACACGGGACACGTTTCCTTCGCGTGGTCACAGACGGTAATGACATAATCAAATTCTGTTTTGAGAAATTGGTCAACATTTTTGGGGTGGCCGCCCGAGATGTCGATCCCAAGTTCTTTCATAATGGCAATGGCACGGGGATGCACCATCCCCGCAGGAGACGTTCCGGCAGACCAGACCTCGAGTTCCGTGTCAAACGACTTCAGGAATCCTTCCGCCATCTGGCTGCGGCATGAATTGCCTGTGCAAACTATGAGAATCCTCTTTTTCATTCACACCTTGCGTCAATCGCAGATGATATCACCTGGGTTCTCCCTTCCCGCGCGGCCGTAACTGGCAGGCACACGATCCGCTGAGTTTCTGCGAAATGTCCTCGACAAGCGGCATGCCATCCCTTTCCCACTCGACTAATCCCCCGGCAAGGTTGAATACCCTGTCGTATCCTTTCTCTTTCAAGAGGACAACGGCTTCCTTGCTTCTCAACCCCGAAGAATCGGCAACAATGATCGGCCTGTCCTTTGGCACAATGTTCAGGACATCGGCGAGGCGGCTTAACGGAATCTGGATGAGGGATGGGACGCTGATTCTTTTTTGTTGATTTATGTATTCCTCGCGAACGTCCAGGAGAATTGCCCCGTCCGCACAAGCCAGCGCAGCATCGCGCGGACTCAGGTTTCGGACGCCATCCTCCGTCACAAATCCGGGTTTGGACGTGCTCATTTTTCTAGTAGACAATATTGAAAATGTATCCGACGATGGTGATTCCTGTTGCCACCACACCGACAAAGATGAAAATCAACGGGAGTTTCAAGACTTTGCGTAAAATGATCGTTTCCGGAAGGGAGAGGCCGATGACCGACATCATGAAGGCAAGGGATGTTCCCAGGGAAGCACCTTTTTCCAACAACGCCTGTACGATCGGGATGATCCCGGCCGCGTTTGAATAGAGCGGTACTCCGATGACGACGGCAACGGGAACCGACCACCACGCCGACTTTCCCATCAGGCCCGCCACGAAGTTTTCCGGGACATATCCGTGGATTCCCGCCCCGACCGCAATCCCAACCACAATGAAGATCCACACTTTTGAGACAATATCCTTCACTGCGGTGTAGCCAGCCTCGATGCGATCCGGATACCCGGCGCTCCCGTGAGCATTCGTCGCGGGCTTTGCTTGTAT
>DATDNS010000106.1:0-2834 GCA_036518155.1 Bacteroidota bacterium | reverse complement strand
ATACAGGTACGGGACACCCATGTACCGTGAAATTTCACGCATCATTTTGCTTTGGTCGAGCGGCTTGATCGCCGGGTTCTTTTCCTTCTTGAAGTCCCTCGTTCCGGCCTTGATCTTGTCGATCTCGACGGGATCCGGTTTCTTTGTATTCTCTTTTGTTTCCTCTTCCGCTTCCTTTGATGAAAATCTTGGCCCTTCCCGCTGAACTGTCTTTTCTGTCGTTTTCTTTTCCCTGTTGCCAAACCGCGGGGAGCCGGTTCCGCACCCTTGCAGGAGGATAATCCCGAAGAACAGGGAAGCCACTCCGAGAACGATGCGGTTATTCATGGGCAATTGATGGGAATTACGAAAAAGCCCCGAATGAATCCGGGGCTTGTGTTCCGTTGTCGTGTCGTCGGCTCATCGGCTGGCTTTCTCAGCCAAGATACGCGCGCAACGCTTTACTGCGGGATGCGTGTCGCAGACGACGGATTGCCTTTTCCTTGATCTGCCGGACACGTTCGCGTGTCAGGTTGAATTTCTCGCCGATCTCCTCGAGCGTCAGGGAATGCTCCTGGTCGAGGCCGAAGTAGAGCCGAATCACCTGCGCTTCGCGTTCGCTTAATGTCGCCAGTGCACGACGCACTTCGATCTTCAGCGATTCTTCCATCAACGTCACGTCCGGCGATGGTTGCCGGTGATCCTGGATGACGTCGAGCAACCGGTTATCCTCGCCCTGGGCGAACGGGGCGTCCATCGAAAGATGGCGGCCCGAAATTTTCAGTGTGTCGGACACTTCGAAGAGCGACATGTCGAGCTCTTCCGCAAGCTCGCTTGCACTCGGTTCGCGCTCGAATTCCTGCTCCAGCGTGCTGAAGGCTTTGCCGATCTTGTTGAGCGCTCCGACCCTGTTGAGCGGCAGACGGACAATGCGGGATTGCTCGGCAAGAGCCTGGAGGATCGATTGACGGATCCACCACACCGCGTAGGAAATGAATTTGAACCCGCGCGTTTCGTCAAACCGTTTGGCGGCTTTGATCAGTCCAAGGTTTCCTTCGTTGATCAAATCGCCGAGCGACAGTCCCTGGTTCTGGTATTGTTTCGCGACGCTCACGACGAAGCGCAAGTTGGCCTTCGTCAGTTTTTCAAGAGCTTTCTGATCACCTTTTTTGATCCGGCGAGCCAGCTCGATTTCTTCCTGGGGAACCAGCAATTCCACTTTGCCGATTTCCTGAAGGTATTTGTCCAGAGACTGGCTTTCCCGGTTTGTATATTGTTTTGTGATTTTTACCATTTCGTCCTGTCTATTTAAACATCGTTACGCAAAACTCCGTTCTTTGTTCACTGCCTGTTCCGGGAATCAAGGTCGATTCGATCGACGATCCCCACGATACTCGCGTCCACCGGTGCCGATTCGACGGGGAGCGGTATGACTGCCTCGCGTGCAGTGATATAGAAAACGGTTTCCCCCTGCCCTGCTCCGACCGTATCCACGGCGATAATGGGGGTGCCGGAGTTCTGTCGTTTCGCATTGATCGGCTGGACCAGCTGAAGCTTGAAGCTCTTCAGTGATTCATCCTTCCGTGTTGCCCAAATCGTCCCTATGACTTTACCGAAGAACATCGTCCGCCTAGTCGGTTACGTCGAGTTTGTCCACGACGGCAATGATGACGGCATCGACCGGCCTGTTCTTCGTGACGTTGGTCTGGCGTGCGGAACTGCCCGAGGTCACAAGCACGACATCGCCGACGCCGGCCTGCACCGTATCGACGGCGACGACAAAGGTGTCTTTCATCTTGTAATCCAGGTCCACGTGCTTCACAATCTGAAACTTCATCCCGACAAGTTCCTCATCTTTTCGTGTCGCCCAGACCGTTCCGACAACTTTTCCGAGGATCATACATTTCCTTTCTTGTGGGCACTGACAATTTCTTCCGGAGCGACGAGATAAAGCCGTCGTATTCCGCGGTACCTCCGGGGCCTCCCCGTCAACAGCGGAAGCCGGCTCTCCAGACAGACACCGGCAACAAGCGCCTCCAGATCGTGCAGGTTTCTGCCGCGGGAAACGCGGAGATACGCTCCGACGTTTTTGGCGCTCTTGCCGTTCAAGCCGAGGATCTTCATCGCCTGCATCACGTTCTCGACCGCCTGCCGCTCCTTCGCCGATGCACAAAGCGAAAAGAGCTCAATGGCGTTGAAGACTGTCGTGTAACAGAACAATTGCGACATTGCCAGCCGCAGGACAGAAGGGGTCGAACCGTTTCCCTTCTCCGCCGGGCGAGCCAGATGGTCCAAAATGATATCCGAGTCGATGACGATCTTTCTCAGAATCGACTCCGCATAGACCGGGCACGGTTCCTGAACTTTCGGTTTGCAGAGAGGCATGCTTCGCTCCCGAGGAACCTGATGACGTTTTCTCTCGGTTCAAGCTGAAGAGCGGCAATCCTCTCGATCTCTTCCTCGGTGACGTGTCTTCGCTTCAACGCTCCTGAAAGCCCGCCGGCCGTCACCCTGATGTGGACCCTCGAACCACGTCCGATGTTTAGACGTTTGAAAACTTCATTCGGTATAAGCAATCCGTCCCCTTCGGGGACCCTGACCTCAATTTCAACGCTCTCTTTCTTCACCAGGTCGTTCTCAGTTCACGATAAGGTTCAGGAAACTCTCACCCGCCAATTCGCCTGCACGCGTCAATCCAAAAAAATCCGCAACTGTTTTCCCGGCATCGGCAAATGTTTTCCGGACTCCCAGGTTCACGTTGCGTTTGCCCCGTTTCCCCCAGCAAAGAAGAGGAACGTATTCCCGCGAGTGGTCCGTGCTTCTATCCGTCGGATCGTTTCCGTGGTCCGCAGTCA
>DATDNS010000105.1:0-4946 GCA_036518155.1 Bacteroidota bacterium | reverse complement strand
GAACCCCGTACCCGCAATCGTCACGGTCGCACCCGCAGCGGCCGACGTCGGACTGAAAGAGGTGATTGTCTGCGTCTGCGCGGCAATCGTCCACAGACAGATCGCGGCTCCCAATGTCCATGCTCTTTTCTCCATACTCATCACGATGCCCTCCCGATAATTGATTTCAACTCGAAAATATTCTCCTTGGAGACGAATGCCGAAGCGCCCGCATCCGTTGCCGCTTTTCTGAAGAATTTGTCGCCGTAATCCGTGACGACGACGACACGGGCGTGTGAATCCTCCTCCAGGATCTGCCCGGTAGCTTCGATGCCGCCGACTTCTTTCATGTTGATATCCATGAACACCCAGTCCGGCCGGTGCTGGCGATACATCGCTGCGGCGTCTTTGCCGTCGTCGCATTCGAAGATTTCGTCCCCCTCCCGGCGGATAATGCGCCCGATGGTCTGGCGCATCGACGGATTATCGTCCACAATGAGAAATTTCAAGTCGTCACGCTGCATCATTGGCGGGAAATTCTTTGCACCAAGGTAGGCCGGGCGGGGGGAAGAAGAAATCCGTACAGACGCACATTCGTCTGTGCGTTCACGCACGGGTGGAGCAGTGACCATTGTAGAGTCCGATTCTCAATCGGACCAGAATCGGAAATCCTTCAATACGCAGACACGATCACCGTCCATTTGAGAAATGGACTCTACAGGCTGGCGTCCTGAGGAGAGAGCTATAGTTGTGATTGATGGCTGAGGGCAAACTTGAGGAGGGCGTTGGTACCGTTGAGGTCAAGCTTCTTCGCCATGTTGACCCGGTGGTTTTCGACGGTGCGCTTGCTGATGAACATCTCATCGGCGATTTCCTGGTTTGATTTCAAAGCCGCAATGAGTTTGAGGACGCGCATCTCGGTCGGAGTCAGGTCGCGGAGCTGCGCCGGAGCAGGGGAGGGACCCTTTCGCGCAACAAGCAACCCGGCAAGCGATGGACTGATATAATGACGGTCGTCGCACACCGCGTTGATGGCTTTCTTGAGTTCGGAAACGGCACTGTCCTTCAAGACGTATCCCTTGATCCCCGCATCAATCGCCTCGAGAAAGAACTTCCTGTCGTCGAGCATCGTAAGCAGGATGACGTGTGTGGAAAGGTTGAGTTTCTCGACTCTCCTCGCGACTTCAAGCCCCGTCATAACCGGCATCTGCACGTCGAGAATGGCGACGCGGGGCTTCAGCTTCTGAATCTTCTCGAAAGCCTGTTCTCCGTTTTCTGCGTCACCCAGGAGTTTGATGTCCGGGTCGTTTTCGAGCGACTGGCGAACGCCCGCACGGAACATCGGATGGTCATCCGCGATGATCACGGTAACGGGTTCACGCATTGTTGGTCCCTGGCAGCGGAATTGTCAAATGGACGCGCGTCCCTTTCCCGTGGTTGGAATCGACGGAGAATTCACCTCCGAGGATTCTCGCCCGTTCGTTCATGCTGCTGAGACCAAGGCCCCGTCCCTGCCCGTTACCCGGGGGCATTCCCCGGCCGTCGTCTTCGATGCTCAACCGTAAGAAACGGTCGGCTTTCTTCATTTGGATATTGATCGTCGTCGCCTTCGAGTGTTTGAGGACGTTGTTCAGACTTTCCTGAATGATACGAAACAGGTTGATTTCCCCCTCTTTGCTCAGGATGTTGTCGACCTTGTCAATCGCGATAGTCGACCGGAGGTTGGACGATTCCGCGACGGTTTCGATGAGCGATTCAATCGCTGCCGTCAAGCCGATTTGATCAAGCTGAATGGGCCTGAGGTTCCGCGAGATTTCGCGAACGTGCTTGAGCGATTTCGAGACATAATCGATGGCCTCGTCAAAATCAGCCGCTTCGTCCTGTCCATCCTTCCTCGCCTGCAATCCCAGCAGAAGCTTGTTCTTGATGACAAGCAGGTCCTGACCGATACTGTCGTGAAGCTCTGCGGCCACACGTTTCCGTTCTGCTTCCTGCGATTCAATGAGACGTCGCGACAAATCCTCCTGCATTTTCTGCTTCTGCTTCAGAGCGCTCACTCTTCTATAATAGACGTACGGTCCGATCGACAAGAAACCGAGAATCGCGAGCGAGCGAAACCACCAGGCCTGCCAAAACGGGGGAGCGATGCTGATCGCGAGCGATGTTCCACGGTCGTTCCATACGCCGTCACTGTTCGAAGCTTTGACCCTGAAGACATAACTTCCCGGATCAAGATTGGTATAGGTGGCTTCCCGTTTCGATCCAGCATAAATCCAGTCGTTGTCGAACCCTTCCATCATGTAAGCATACTGGTTCTTGGAAGGGTTTGTGAATTCGAGGGCCGCAAACTCGAACGAAAAAACGGCATCCCGGTAGGAAAGACTCACAGTGTTCGCTTCGGCAATGGTCTTCTTCAGCCGCTGCTCGGTCGGGGAAGGATAAACGGATTTGTTGAAAATCCGGAAGTCGGTAATGACAATACCGGGAATATTCGGATTGTCGAAGAGGCTGTCGGGATTGAAGACGTTGAACCCGTTCACTCCACCGAAGAACATGTGTCCGTTGGCGGCCCTGAAGGCGGCTCCGTGGTTGAACTCATTGCTCTGGAGCCCGTCGCCGATATCGTAATTGCGAAATATGTTTTTCCGTTTTGAAAACCTGGAAAGACCTTTGTTCGTGCTGATCCACAAATTATCCGTCCCATCCTTCACAATGGAATAAATGACGTCATCCGGCAGTCCGTCCTTCATCGTATAATGGGTAAAGGATTGAGACGCCGGATCAAAGCGATTCAAACCCGCGTACGTACCGACCCACAGAACCTGCGATTCATCCGGCACGATGGCTGTCACTTTGTTGTCGCTCAGGCTCTTGGGATTCTTTGGATCGTTCTGGTATCTCGTGAATTTGCCGTTTTCCGGGTCAAGTTTGTTCAATCCTCCTCCTGCCGTCCCAACCCAGATTGTCCCCGTGCGGTCTTCGCATAACGACCAGATCTCATCGTGGCTCAGGCTTTGGGGATCCGAAGGTCTATTGCGGTACGCGACGAACCTGCCGGTCCTGGCGTCGAATTTGTCAAGACCCTCCAGCAGCGTCCCGATCCACAATACTCCTGCCCGCGACTGCAGCATGGTTAACACAACATCGCCGCTGATACTGCCGGGATCACCGCTGCGATGAGTGTATGCCTTGTACGAAAGCATCGTCGAATTCCCGCTCCGATGAAGTTGAGCGTGAATCAGTCCGCCGCCGTTTGTTCCAATCCAGATTGCATTCCCCGATGACGCGTGGTCGGCTTCAAGAGACCATAGGAGCGGAGTGCCGGCCCCCTTCGGATATGGTTGCACATCGGAGACTCTGTTCAGACTGTTGGATGCTTCATCGTATTGCGCCAATCCCTCCTGCGATGCGACCCAAACCATTCCGGTTTTGTCCTGGCAAAAAGCCCTGACTTTGTTCCACCCGAGGCTCTGTGGTTGCTCGGGATCCCACCCGATACGTTTGAACCTCGTCCGCATCGGGGCAAACTTGTTGATGCCTTCGTATGTACCGATCCACACGATACCCGTTCGATCCTGAAAAAGCGAAAGGATCGCGTTGCCGCTGAGACTCTGGCGGTTCGCGGGTTCGTGCACAAAGGTTGCAACGCTTCGGTTTGCCGGATCAGCCTTCGTCAGGCCTGTATTGGAACCCACCCAAATTGCACCGTTCCTGTCTCTCAACATCGTATGGCTGTAGGAAATGCGGGGGAGTCCCGGCGCAAAAGACCAGCCTCCGTTGTCGAAGCAGAGGACGCCAATCGTCGTTGCGGCCCATAGCACACCGCGTTGATCTTCGGTGAATCCGTCGAAGAGCGTGATGGACCACGGCACACGCAGCCGGTCGAACGAATTGCTCTTTGTATTGAACGTCGCGACGTTCCTGATCATTCCGACCCACAAGGTTCCCCGGCTGTCCACGTACAGGCTTTGTACATAGTTGTTGCTCAGGCTGTGTGAGTTCGTCGGATCGTTCGAGTACTGTACGCATTTTCCGCTCGCGGGGTCGAGCCTGTTTAGTCCGTTGGCAGTACCGACCCAGATCGATCCGGAAGGATCTTCGCACAGCGAAGTGACCTGATCGTCGCCGAGGCTGGTCGAATCTCCCGCGACGTGCCGGATGCGGGCGAATGTTCCGTTTTCGTTGTTGAACCGGTTGAGTCCACCGCCGCGTGTGCCGGCCCAGAGTGTCCCCGATTTGTCGACAAGAAGAGCTGTCACGTAATTATCGGAAAGCGATGTGGAGTCAAGGGCGTCCCGGTGGTATATGGTGAACGAATGTCCGTCGTATTTGTTGAGACCGTCCTGCGTTCCGAACCACATGAACCCGAGCCGGTCCTGGGCGATGGCGAAGACGGAAGTCTGGGAGAGCCCCTGTTCGAGCGAGATCCGTTCAAACTGGATACCCGGTTGTCGTGCCTGGAGCGTACAGGAGAGCAGGGGGGCAAGAACACAGAGGAGCGCCCATAAGCTCAAGGATGAGTCTCTGAATCGCATATCTTCGCAAAAGACGCTGGAAATCACAAGGAATGAAAGGGGATGAACGCAAAGTGCGCAACAGAATAAATCAGATCCTGACAAGAAACGTCGGGATAACCACAAAAAACGTGGTCACTTGACGAGCAATATTTTCTTTAACAATTGGCTCCCGCCGGATTGCAACCGGACGAAATAGACACCGCTAGCGTATCGTGATCCGTCAAACGTTGCGCGTTGATAAACACCTGCATTCAAGTCCTTATCCAGAAGCGTGGCGACCTCTCTTCCCCCCATATCGTAAACCTTCAACGTTGCGCGACCGTCCCTGGGGAGGGTAAACTCGATCGTTGTCGTCGGATTGAAGGGATTCGGGTAATTCTGGCTCAACGTAAAATCGTCGGGCGCGATGCCGATATCGACCTGCGTCGCGGCCGAATACCTGAACGACCC
>DATDNS010000104.1:0-7796 GCA_036518155.1 Bacteroidota bacterium | reverse complement strand
TGGCAATCGAACCTGTCGCAGGCGCTGGACCTCTCGCCGACGCACATCTCGTGCTACAGCCTCATCGTGGAACCGAACACGCCGCTGTACCGCATGGTCGAAGCGAAGCAAGTCAACCTCCTTGACGTCGATCAGGATGCTGCGATGTATGAACGGACCATGGAGGTCCTTGGAGAGGCCGGATTCGAACAGTATGAAATTTCCAACTTTGCGAAACCGGGGTTCAAGTGTCGCCATAATGCAAGCTACTGGAATCACGTCAACTATCTCAGTTTCGGTCCTTCCGCGCATTCGTATTGGAACGGAAAACGATGGTGGAACCTGTCGAACGTCGTGGGCTATTCGGATTCGCTCGCGAAAGGAGTCATCCCGATCGCGGGGGAGGAGACGCTCTCACCGCAGCAGTGGTTTGATGAAACGATCTACCTGGGACTACGGAGCGAAGGGATTCATTTGAACGCATTCAAGGAGCGATTTCAACGGGATCTTCTCGGGGACTTCAGAACGTACATCGACAGCCTTCTTGCGGAAAATCTCGTACGCGTGGAAGAAAACGTTCTTCGGCTCACCTCCAAAGGATATCTCCTCTGCGACGAAATTTGCCGGTCCTTCCGTTGAGGCGAATTGACAATTTCCAGAATTGAATCATTGAAGTAAAACAGCAATCCGCAACCCCAGGACCGTATTGCAGATCGGGCCTTTTCCTGATACATTGAAACGTTGGTGTCATCCTCGCATCGCTTACCGGGCGCGCTCTTGAATATCCGTCTATGACGAAGTGCACCGACGATGCAGAGCTCAAAGCAGAAAACCACGATTGACAAATGAGGATAATGGGGAATGGAGACTGATCAACCTCAGAATGCGCGGAGAGTCTCCCGAAAAGAAGACTGGGAAACATTCTGGGACGAGAAACAGGATACCGACGAGGTCTACTCTAACGCAGGGAGAGTCCTACGGCATCTGTCGAAGATCACCCCGCTTGAAGGCAAGAGCGTACTCGAAATCGGTGCCGGCACGGGGCGTGACAGTTTTCCGCTCGCGGAACACGGTGCAAACGTCGTTCAACTCGACTATGCGGAAAATTCCCTCAGGATCCTGAAACGTCTTGCGGAGGAAAGCAAACTCCCCGTCACGATCGTCGGAGGCGATACGTTCAGCCTGCCGTTCCGGGACGGAACATTCGATATTGTCTTCCATCAAGGCCTCCTCGAGCATTTTCGAAAGCCGGTTGCAGAGCGGCTCCTGGAGGAGAATATCCGGGTGCTGAAGCCCGGCGGACTTCTCCTCGTCGATGTTCCGCAACGCTGGCATTCCTACACGGTGGCGAAACATATTCTCATCACAGCGGGCAAGTGGTTCGCAGGGTGGGAACGGTCGTTTTCGGTCGGTGAGTTGCGAGCGGTACTCCGAGGCCTGGGAGTCACGCCGGTCTATGCGTACGGGGAATGGATGTACCCGAGCTTTTTCTACCGCGTTGTCCGCGAATTGCTGAAAAAGGTGGGATGGACACTTCCGCTCTATCCGACGGTCGCCAGGCCGCTGAGCACGTTGCGATCGAAGGTCAGAGAGCAACTTCTCGCGACTCCGTTGCCGCTGTATACGGGCATTTCCATCGGCGTCGTGGCGGCAAAAAGTACGAAATCATCCTGATCGCGGTATTCCCATGATCCAACCAGACACCCAACTTGACCTCCAATGAAGGTTCTTATCGTTGCGCTCTCCGGAATTGGCGACGCGCTGATGTTCTCGCCCGCGCTTGCTTTACTGCGACAGCGTTATCCTGATGCGCAGGTTGACCTCTTGTCGATGTTTAAAGGGGTCAAAGAACTCTATGACCGCAACCCCGACGTGCATGAGGTTATGCATTGGGATTTTCTTCATCGGTCGCCGCTTTCTTCGCTCCTGTTCCTTCTCCGGTTGCGACGCAACGGATACGATGCGACGATCAGTGTGTATCCGCAAAACCGGTGGCCCTACAACCTCATCTGTTTCCTGATCGGAGCGCAGCAACGACTGGGACACGATTACGACCACGTGAACCGGCGTTCGCTGAATTTTCTCAACAACCGGCGTATCAGGGAACAACGCGACCGTCATAATGTGGAGGAGAATGCGAAGCTTGTCGAAATGCTCGGCGTCCGGCTTCCGCCTGACTTGCCTCCGCTACGGATCGAACTGACCCCCGCTGACAACGCCGGTGCACTGGAGTGGCTCCGATCCCAACACCTTGACGAGGACAGGGTCCTCGTGGGGTTTCACGCAGGTTCGGCACTTTTCAAAAAGCACATCCGCAAACGCTGGGCATCCGAGAAGTTTTCTGCGCTCGGGCGGCTGCTCATGAAACAACAACGTGCGGCGATCCTGTTGTTTGGGGGTCCGGAAGAATACGCGTTGAACGAACACATCAATCAGGAAATGGGAGGCGAGGGTTACGTGGTGAAGGTTCCATCACTTTCCACCGGTGCGGCCCTCATTGCGCGCTGCAGCGTTATGGTTTGCAACGACGCCGGGCTGATGCACGTTGCATCTGCGCTGCACGTCCCGGTGGTTTCCGTGTTTGCCTATACGAACCCAACCTGGCTGTATCCGTGGAAGACGGCCCACAGGGTTGTACGGCGGGAGCTGGAATGCAGTCCCTGCTTCTACTATTCACCGCGTTCCGTGCATTGCGTGTGGAAGGAAGACCGTTTCCGTTGCATTACCCACATCGAAGTTGATGAAGTGTGGAAAGCAGTTACTGATTTGCAGGAAGAGGTCAGAACGAAGGGGGTTGCACAGCGTTGAGTAGTGCAGGGACTTTCCGGTGACACTTCGTCATTGCCGTACCAAAACCGATTTCAGGTATGTCGCGAGCTCTTCCGGATTCCTGACGTTCTGCACGAGCCGACGGCTACCGACAGCGCCGTTTGGATGTGGTGCCCTTTCGACAGTCTCAATCACGCCATTCCAGAAATCACCCACCATGACGACAGGTTTTTGACCGATGATTTCCTTGTTGATCAGCTCAAGGACGCAAGCCAATTCAAGCAACGTCCCCGTTCCACCCGGAAGAACAACGTAAGCATCCCCGAGTTCTACAAGCTTCATCAGTCGTCCTACCAATGTGGCTTCTGTAAACTCCTGCTCGATCCAATCATTGGGTTTGCGCGACCATGAAGAAACGCCGACGCCGATGGTTTTTCCTCCTGCCTGCTTCGCTCCCATCGCAGAAGCTCTCATGGTACCGCCATACCCGCCATTGCATACCGTGAATCCTGCGATCGCGAGCTGCCTGCCGCATTCATACGCCATCGTGAATTCTTCACTATTGTCCTCAGGGGCGGAACTTCCGAATATCGTGACAATCTTGTTCATCGTGAGAGAAAGGATCTCAGTCGAAAAAGGCCCAGTTGACTCCAAAACGGAAAATCCGGTCAGGCATGGGGTAGATCGGCGTAATAAGGTAGTTGGCACTCAATAGGTTTTCGTAGGAAAGTGTGATATATGCATCACCAATCTTCAGCACAGCAAACAGGTCGAGCCGGGTCCATCGGCCGATATTGATGAGCGTGTTCTCAACATACATCGTCGTGCGTGGAACGAACGTCATCCCTCTCTGGCCGTTCATAAAATGGGTACGAAGTCCGAACTTGGCGTCAAGCGCATCCCTGAAAAACTTGTTCCTGTACGAAAGCTCTCCGCTCAGTATCAGGTCGGGTGAAAGGAGCTTGGCGGTATCAGCCTCTGTGTAATGTGTGTAGAGCAGCGTCCCCAGCAACGTAAAGTGGCTGTAGCTGAGGTTGAGCGATCCGGCAAGACCGCGTGTCTGAACGTGCGGAACGTTCAGGATTCGAACGGCGGAGCTTCCGAAGTCAGTCGTCGCCGGCTGGAAGACGATCGCGTCGTTCACACGTCTGTCAAATCCCGTCAGCGACAGTTGTGCGAGATCGGCAATGGTGAAGCGCACCCCTGCGCGCATCAGGGTGTGTTGTTCTTCACGAATGGGTGCGGGGCGAAGAATGCTCGAATCCGCCCACGAAGTCTCCTGGAACGTCGGGAATCGGTACGACCGGCCGTAGTCGGCGAACAATTCGAGGGGCGATGCCGGGAACAGTGTAACACCTGCGCCATACGATGCAGCCGGTTGAGCATACCCGTTGTCGTACCTGATGTCAACGTCGAGCCTGGTGATTTCGGCCGGGCGGAGGCTCGTGGTCAGAAAAACCGATGAGATTGTTCGCTTTCCGTTGTTGACGGATGAAGCGAGCTGCGTTGAATCGTGCAGGCCGCTGGAGGAATATTGCGAATGTTCATACTGAATTCCCCCGGTCGCGGAGAGGTATCCGGCGTGGAAGGATTGCTGCACGCGTGCGCCGCGGACCTCCGCATAGTGTGAATCGGAAATATCGAGGAGGTTGAATTGGCTCCCCGGATTCGAGAATGACCGCTCAAGATGAGTGTAATACGCATTTGCCTGGGTGATCATCGTTGAATCATCCGTGAATTTGCCGATGGCAAGCAAGGAGACATCTCTCCGCGAAACGGTCTCGAGCGCATTCGGGTTGATCACGAACGCGGCAATATCGTCGAACACGTTCGAGGATCGTGCATAATCGACGCCCCCATTCATCCCGTTGATGTCTTTCGTGTAGAAATCGGTCAGTGCAACGTTCAGCCTGTCTGAAAAATTGAACCGCAGACGTGTGCGCACATTCCAGTCATCGACAATTGCACCCTGCGTCACAGGAGCGGTGCTTGTGGTCCGCGATCCGTTGAATCGACCGTCCGAAACGCGCCGCTGGAAACCGAACATGAAATTAAGACCGCGCAAGAGATTCTGGGAAAACAGCCCGTCTGTCATAAGGTCGTTGTTTGGAGACTGGACATACCGAATCTTCGTGATGGGATGGAGCGTATTGTACTGCCGCGTCACGAAATTCAGTGTGGACCCGGGTGCATTCCAGCTTTGACCGAGTGAAGAAACACCGGAGAATTCCTCAAGCTGCTCGACAAACTCCATCGGTATATCGTAGAGGTTGTACGTGCCCGTGATCGGATCGTTCATCGGCCTACCGTCCATAAGAATCGCAATGCCGCGCCAGTCTTCGCCCCAGGCGTTGAGCTCTCCGGGTTTTCCCGACTCGCCGAGGTCGCGCAAGAAGAACCCCGGCAGCCTCCACGCAAGATTCCCAAACCAACGGTCGTCGGTCCAAAGTAACTGTGAACTGTGAAACGCACCCGAAGAATCGATTTGCTGCCTCATGCTTCCGATCGCCGGGATGAAGCGGATGCGCAGCGAGTCCGCAGCAAGTGCGGAATCCGAACGTGTAACGCTGAGAGAATCGGGCAGTACAGTGCGCGTGGAATCCGGTGTCTTCAACGCCTGGGAGACAGCGAGGCAGGGAAGGAGGACAACAACTGATACGGTCGCGATGGCGATGAATCTGTGCGAAAAGGAGGGAATTATCAATGGGATCCCATTTCTAAAATCATTTGTTCGGGTTAAAATCCGGCGCCGTGAGCGATGTGACCATCGGCGGCGCGAATTGCATCATCGCCTTGCGGGCCGCGAGTTCTTCCCGGAAGAATCCATAAACGGACGAACCACTCCCGCTCAGTTGGGCAAATACTGCACCCCCGGACTGGATCCGTTCCTTTAGACGATGGATCTCTGGATAGGTTCTGTACACCAGCTCTTCGAAATCGTTCAATACGAGCACTTGAATTTCGCCGGGATCTGTGACACTCGTCTCGATAACGGAGCGCAACCTTTCGCCGTTGATTGTCTTGCGGGCGTGAACGTTGGAGTATGCCCAGGCGGTGGAAACGTGGATGGGGGGTGTTACGGTCACGATCCAAAACGGAATGTCAAGCTCGAAATGTTCCAGGACCTCACCCCGGGATGTGCCGACGGCCGTACCTCCACGGATGAAGAATGGAACATCGGAACCCAGTTGTGAGGCCATCGACTCGAGTTCGTCGCTGGACAGACCGGTATTCCAGAGTGAGTTCAACGACACGAGAATTGCTGCGGCGTCACTGCTTCCTCCTCCAAGTCCCGCACCAACCGGTATGCGTTTGTCGAGCCGGATTGCGATCCCGTCCGAGCAACCCGTTCGTTCCCTGAACAATTCCGCCGCCTGCACGCACAAGTTTCTGGAATCGGATGGCACGCTGGCCGATGAGGTCGTTAATGTCACAGTTGCGGAGGGTTCGAGAACGAGCTTGTCGTACAAATCAATTTGCCGGAAGGTCGTTTCGATGTCGTGATATCCATCCGGCCGTTCTCCAAGAATGCGGAGTCCGATATTGATTTTGGCGTAAGCGCGAACATTCATGGGTCGACAGCACTAGGAATGACAATTTCGTGGAAACACACAACCGATGGTCATTATCACGCGAATCGTGTTCAAAAATAAGCTAATAACGAAGGAGATGCAAGAACACAGGAAGGAAGGCGCCTCTTTTGATTGTTGCTCCATTTTTTTGTATGTTGATTCAGATTTTTGTCCAACAGTGTCCCGAAAACGTTGACTACTCCCCCAACACGAGTCGTTCGAATCGGCACAATACCCATCGGCGCCGGCTCCCCCCTGGTACTCATTGCGGGACCGTGTGTTGTTGAGGGCCGCGACATGGTTTTCCGCATCGCAGATAAGATCCAAAGCATCACCAGCCGGCTCAAAATGCCGTTCATCTTCAAGTCCTCATACAAGAAAGCCAACCGTACGAGCGGGAAGTCGTTCACGAGCATTGGCGACGAAGAGGCGCTGAAAATTCTCGGCGACATGAGACGCGAATTGGGAATCCCCCTCCTGACCGATGTTCATTCCGAATGGGAAGCGCAGTTGGGAGCCGAGGTGGCAGACATTCTGCAAATCCCGGCGTTCCTGTGCAGACAAACGGAGCTTCTGGTAGCAGCAGGAAAGACGGGGAAGGCAGTGAATATCAAGAAGGGGCAGTTTGTGGCGCCGGAAGACATGAGCCTTGCAGCCGAGAAAGTGGCGTCGACGGGGAACACAAAGATACTCCTGACAGAACGGGGTTCCACCTTTGGCTACCACAATCTTGTTGTGGATATGCGCTCGCTTCCCATCATGCGCCGGACGGGTTATCCTGTTGTCCTTGACGCGACGCATTCTGTGCAGCTGCCGGGCGGAGAAAAAGTCAGAAGTGGAGGACAGCCGGAATTCATTTTTCCCATTGCGCGAGCCGGTGTGGCAGCCGGATGCGATGCGGTATTCATTGAAACTCATCCGAACCCCGCCAGGGCGAAAAGTGACGCCGCGAGTCAGCTCAAGCTGGACCGGCTGGAGAGTCTTCTGAAACAGCTCGTCGGTCTCGATCAGACAATGAGACGATTCAGGTCAAACTGAGGCCAATCGCGTGGCGACGAAACGACCGGCCCGTAAGATCCTAAGGGGTATCAGACTCCTGCTTCTCGACGTCGATGGCGTGATGACGGACGGCGGGATCTACTTCTCCGAGCAGGGCGACGAGCTTAAGAAATTCAATATCCACGACGGCTACGGGATAGCCAAGCTTCAAAAATCGGGCGTAAAAGTGGGAATTCTGACGGGAAGGTCCTCTCAGCTCGTTGTCAGGAGAGCCAGGGAACTGGGGATCGAAGAAGTTCATCAGAACCTCATAACCAAGCTGGAACCCTACGAGCAGATCAAGTCAAAGCTCAACCTCCGTGACGATGAGATTGCCTACGTCGGAGATGATGAACCCGATCTGCCGGTTATGAAGAGGGTGGCGTTCGCTGCGTGTCCTGCGGATGCCGTGGGAATCGTAAAGCGGGAGGCTGACTT
>DATDNS010000103.1:0-10994 GCA_036518155.1 Bacteroidota bacterium | reverse complement strand
TCATACTTCGCCGTTACACCGTCGAAGGCGAAACTCGTGTCGCGACTGGTATATCCAGTCCCCAGTTCTGAGGGTCTGGGAGTTCACGCCTTGATGGACCTGGGCGGCCGGCTGAAATTCGGCCCTGACGTGGAGTACCTGGAGGACAGGACGTTCCACTACGACGTTGCCGAAGAAAAACGAAAAGCGTTCGGAGAATCGATCCGGCGAATACTGCCAGCGATTACGGACGACGACATATCGCCCGATATGAGCGGAATCAGGCCCAAACTCCAGCGCAAGGGAGAACCACCAAAAGATTTTGTCATCGTGCACGAGAAAGAGAGGGGGCTCGAGGGATTTGTCAATCTGATTGGTATTGAATCGCCTGGACTGACCAGCTCTCCGGCAATTGCTCGCTATGTAGAGGAACTCCTCTTTTGACGTTTTGTTGTAGCCAACCTTGCCGCACAGAATCCATTTTTGTTCGTGTATTGCTCAAGCATCCTGCAATAAACGGCTTGTTCCCGTCTGCACGCGCCGACAGCATCCTTCGGAGCAAATGAGGCGTGCCTGCACGTGAAATCACAATATTTCGGAAGGTCTGTAATTTCCCATGGCTTCGATGAGATATTGCTCTGAGGATTCATAATATGCTGCAAGGATGGGGGCCGCCTGAACAATGTTGTCCATCCAGGAGATATCGCAAAAACAAGAATCCGTGATGCTGAACTTGTTTCAGCATCCACTTTTCCGCGTGAAATTGACCCCGAAACAAGTCCGGGGTGACAAAACAGACGTTTTGAGACAAACAGAAAACGTCCGGAGCAAGCAACTTCAGGGTGACCTGCAGATGGTTATTGCTCAACCTGCCAGAACATCATCTTCTTACGCCGTTCCATCCGCCCAAAGGATCAGTCCCGGCTTGTAGGGATTGTCGAGGTCGCTGTGCTTCGGCAGAATGCGTACGGTGTGTCCCAGGCGTCCACTGGTATCGAGAACGACGGTTCCGGAATATTCACAGATCGATCCCTTTTGTTTGCCGTCGGTTTTCATCAACAGCAATCGCGGATTCAGGATTTCACCGTGAACATCAAGACTTCCGTAATAGAGCTCAACGGAAATGTCGTCGGGATTCAAATGGCCGAGGTCGATCATCGCACGGACATTCAGCCCGTCCCCAACCTTCAGCTTCTCCTGGTTTTCCGCAACAACCTCCTGAATTCGCATGCTTCCCCAATTGTTCTTCATGTGCGATTTCCAGGATGAAAAATCTTTCGTTCGTTTGAAATTGTCAGAACTCAGGTTACGGTAACGGTCAAGCGAAGGAAGGTACATCGCTTCCGTATATTCGCGGACCATCCTGTTGGTGTTGAACTGGGGTCCGATGGTCCTGATGGCCATTTTCATCTTGCTGATCCAACCCCGCGGAAGATCCTCTGCCCCTCGCGTGTAAAACAACGGCACGATTTCTTTTTCCAGGAGGTCATAGAGGCTGTTCGATTCGACCTCATCCTGGTATTTCTCGTCGTCGTATTCTTCGCCTTTGCCGATGGCCCAGCCGGTATTTACGTTGTAAGCTTCATCCCACCAGCCGTCGAGAATGCTTACGTTGATGGCGCCGTTCAACGTGGCCTTCATACCGCTGGTTCCGCTGGCTTCCAACGGCCGTCGCGGTGTGTTGAGCCAAATGTCGACACCCTGGACAAGATATCGGGCCACAACCATATCGTAGTCTTCGAGGAAAACCATCCGTCGCCGAACATCGGGGTTCCTTTCAAAATGTATTATCTGACGGATTAATTCCTTGCCGGGCGTGTCGAGCGGATGGGCTTTGCCGGCGAAGATAAGCTGCACCGGTCGATCACTGTTGTTGAGGATTTTCAGGAGACGTTCGGGGTCGTGTCCCAGCAGCGTGGCTCGTTTGTAGGTCGCAAATCTCCTGCCGAATCCAATGGTCAAGGCTTCAGAGTTAAGAATTTCCGATGCCTGTGCCACTTCTGTCGGGGGAGCGCCCCGGCCTTCAAGCTGTGAATGGAGGCGCTGCCGGGCAAAGGCCACCAGCCGTTCCCGCCGGCGTTCGTGCGTCCGCCACAATTCTTCATCAGGGATGTGATGCACCCGGCTCCATAACGGACCGTCTCCGGCGTCTTCCCGCCAGCGCGGACCGAGATAACGGTCATACAGTCCCGCCATTTCACGGCTGATCCACGACGGGGCGTGGACACCGTTGGTGATGGATGTAATTGGAACGTTCACCGTCGGCACGCCGGGCCAGATGTTCTGCCACATGGTCCTGGAAACCGAGCCGTGCAGCTTGCTCACGCCATTGCTGAACCCTGACATCTTGAGCGCCAGGATAGTCATGCAAAATGCTTCCTGCTCATTGTCAGGGTTCTGGCGCCCCAGACTCAGAAAGTCTTTACGGGTGAGTCCGAGCTCGTGATAGTAGCGGGAAAGATACTTATCGATGAGATCGGGTGAGAAGTATTCATTGCCAGCCGGCACAGGAGTGTGCGTTGTGAACACTGTCCCCGCCGTCGTTGCTTCTCGAGCCTCGGCAAATGACATCTTATAGGATTGCATCAGATCTCTGCAACGTTCCAGTGCGAGAAATGCCGAATGCCCTTCGTTCAAATGGTAGACGGACGGACGGAGACCGACTGCCTGCAGCGCGCGATATCCGCCGATTCCCAGGAGGATCTCCTGTTTGATGCGAAGTTCGCGATCACCGCCATAAAGCTGGTCGGTTATGTCCTGGTCAGCCTGTGAATTCGCAGGAAAATTTGTGTCGAGGAGCAACAAAGAAATGCGTCCGACCTGAACGCGCCAAACTTGCGCGTGGAGGGGGCGACCCGGAAGATCGACGCTGACAACGATCGGTTTGCCGTTTTTGTCGAGTTCCAGACGAATGGGGAGTGTATAGAAATCGTTCTGCGGGTAGCGTTCCTGCTGCCAACCGTCGGCGTTCAGATACTGGCGGAAATATCCTTCCTGGTAGAGCAATCCCACGCCGACGAGCGGAATGCCGAGGTCGCTCGCCGATTTCAGATGGTCGCCCGACAGAATGCCGAGCCCCCCCGAGTAATTCGGCAATGCTTCGGTGATTCCAAACTCCATTGAGAAATAGGCGATCTGGTTATGTTCCGCGATTTCTTTGTACGTCTTCATGAACCAGCTCGATCCGCGGTTCAGGTATTCGTGGAACTGCTGGCAAGCGCGTTCGACCTGCGCCAAATACGCGTCATCCCGGGCAGCAGTGTTGAGCCGCTCCTGTTTGATTGTGCCAAGCATCAGGACCGGGTTGTGGTTTGTTCGCTCCCACAAATCGGGATCCAGACGGATGAACAATTCCATGAGATCGTGGCTCCAAACCCAGTAGAGATTGTAAGCGAGTTCCCTGAGACATTCCAGTTCCTTCGGGAGCGCCGGGGCGACGTTGTAGGTGGTTATCGGACGGATCATGAGCGTTCTTCCTTTTCAATGGATGTGCACGTAAGAAGCACTGAGGAGCGTGCAGAACGACTAGCGTGGATCGATCGAGTGCGGGAAAGGCAAGATAATGGATGCTTCATTCGCATAAGGGATGGTAGGAAATAGTCTCCCCGCTTGAAGCCGACGTTTGAGTTTAGCAAAGATTAATGAGAAAAACCACAACGACAGATTGTCAAGAATAGGAATGGGCGAGCGGAACACGAAATCATCGTGGGAGCGAAAACGAAAACACCCGATCTTGTTTGATCGGGTGCCAATGAAACTTGCGAAAGGGAGGGGTTGTGAAAAATCTAGCGCGTTGGGCGTGAAGCTTTCCACGCCTCGTAGTTCTTTTTCATTTGGTTGATGTGTCCGTGCGTGTGCTTCTCGTACGTTTCAAGCCACTGATCGAACGTCATGATGCCCCGTTCTGTGTGTTCGACAACATTCGACCACACGGAGTCGGGAAGAGACTTGATCAAATCATACGAAGACTTGCGAAGACATTTAAAGAGTTCGAGTGCGTTCTCCGTGCTTTGACGGTGGTAGTCGAGGACCCGGGACCAGCCATTTTCGTCATAGCCAAGGACTTGTTTTCCCGGCTCCGCAATGAACCTCCTGCACCTGACATAGCTGTTCGCTTCGCTGTCCGCCATGTGGACGATGATTTCGTGGATACTCCACCGGTCGGGGGCGGGTTTGTATTTCCACATCCGTTTTGGAAATTTGCGCAGAGCCTGTTTGAGCTCGGCGTGGGCTTTGCCGTATGAACGGATCTTATTTCTTCTTTCTGCTGGAGTCATTGGCTGCCTTTGGTTGAGTGTTTTGATCTGATTGCATTTCCGATTCCTGGTCCATCCGGTCTTCCTCCCCGCTTGCCCAATCGCATAGTATCTTGACATCGGCCGCAGTCAGTTTCGAGTCGGGATGCATGAGCTGGTATTGGGACAGAGGCATCTCGTGGTTATACACCTGGTCGTAGATATTGTCCAGGATGGATTTGACCCTTCCCGGTTTGTAGCTCATCCATTCGGAGAAATTTACGTGCCTTCGTCCGTTGTTGACGTCTTTTGCAAGCAGGAAGTTTACCGGCGTGATATTACTGTACCACGGCCAGCGTGTTTCATTGGAATGACAGTCGAAGCACGATTTCTCCATCCTGGCTACTACTTCCGGCGGAATGCCTTTGTAATTCCTTATGGAAAGCGCGGGATCGCTTTGCGGGTTGCTGAGTTGCGGACGAATGAATTGCGCCACAACGAAGAGCCCCAAGAGACCTAGTATGATTCTTATGAGTATCTTTTTCATCGTCCTATCGAACAATCATTCTTGCGTAAAAGTTCAGCAATTATAGAAAAAACTGCGGTCTGGTGCAAAGAAAGAATTCTGTATCCGTTGTCCCAAAGGATCGGTTCTATGGCAGGTCTGTTCGTTTAGTCTTCCGTGACGTTTGTTGACAGTTTCCACGACGAACCGTGTCGCACAAGGATCGTTGGATGTAGACTGTACGGCTGGGGCATTGCGTGGCCGGCGAAATTCATCATTTCAATCTTCTCCGGTACGAATTTAATCAGAGTGTATTCGCCACTCTCTGGCCCTCCAGGAAAGAGATCGTTCCAGTTTGAGCGCCAGTATTTTTGGCGCAACGCTCCCTGTTCAGTCACGGATCCCGTTCCCGACAACGTGACATAGGCCGTCGACTGCTGATTGTAGAATGCGAGGGAGACTCTTGGTTGACCGAGAAGTTGTCGCACTTTCCGGGATCTCGGACTTGCGCCAAAATAGATGGTGAAATCGTTTTCCGGGGGAAATGGCTGCATCAGGCGCGCGTGCGGATGACCGTCCTTTCCTGCGGTGATAAAGAAACAGTACTCGGTTGTCCGTATGAGTTCGCGCGTCGCAGCCAGCAATTCGTCTACCGTCATTTCGTTCATGGTCACTCCTCCTCGAGTCGGGTTAGGAAGATATCAGATCACACGCATCACTGCGAATCAAGCAGTGGCATTCACATACCGTTTTCGAATCGCGGGAATAAGGTACCCGGCAAACGCACGCTCAAGGTCGTACTCCGGCTTGAATCCCCAGTCTTTGCGTGCTGCCGAATCATCGACGTCTTCGGGCCAGCTATCGACGATCACCTGACGTTTGCTATCCGGGTTGAAGCTCACTTTTGCCTGGGGAAAATCCTTGCGGATCCGGGCATAGACTTCTCCCGCGGAAGGATTGAATGCGCCGACGTTGTAGACGAGCCGCGTAAGCCCGTCACGCGAAGCCGCCTGGAGATTGAGTAATGCCTTGATTGCGTCCGGCATTGCCATGAACGGAATGCGGGCATCTTCCCGCACGAAACAATTGTAGGGGATATTTTGGGCCGCGTGGTGCAGCATCTCCGGCGCGAAATCGCTGGTGCCGCCCGTCGGGACGGTGAGAGCGCTGATGAGCCCCGGAAACCTGACGCCGCGAAAATCGACTGCGCCCTTGCCCTGTTCTGCGTCCAGCTGCCTGTAGTAGCGTGTATAGTACCTGCCGAGTTGTTCCGTATAGAGCTTGTTGATGCCGTACATCGTGCGCGGCTCGCACCATTCGTTTTCCTTCACCTTGCCTGCCTTGTGTTTTGCGGCGAGGTCCGGCAGTCCGTACACTGCAATCGAACTCGGATAGATGAATTTGATTTCGCGTCCCTGCTGACGTGACTGTGTAACGGCGATTTCAAGCAGATTGAGCGTGCCGTCGACGTTGACACGGTGAGCAAGCGTCGGTTGGCGCTCGGCGCGTGTTGAAAGAAGCGCCGCGAGGTGATAAATGGTGTCAAAGTCGTGGGCAGTGGAAAGAGTCTCGAGAAGTGCCGAATCGAGAATGTCGCCGACGATCACCTTGTGGCACTTTGACTTTATCGATTTGTCGATGGGGTTCATGTCCACAGCGACGATCTGCACTCCGTCCGTATTGGCGAGGTGTTCGATGAGTCCGTGACCGATCTCGCCGTTCGCGCCGGTTATGAGGATCGTGTTCTTATTCATCAGGATTCCTTTTTGTTTTCATCGTGTTGAAGAAAGAGGCATTGGATCGATAGCATCAGGATTGGAAGGGGAAGAACGTTCTGAAATAGTGCACGCTCCCCATCAACAGGCTGCCCCCCATCGATGTATAGACGAGAGAAAGATAATCCTTGGGTACTGCCGAATGGCGCAGCGTCACTCCCATCGTGACCATGACCGCAATATTGACGTATGATTTCCAGGTGAGAAAACCGAACACGCACCGTTTCCCTGTGATACTCTGGAGTCGTTGCAGGTTCTTTTGCGCAATCCTGGACATCCCGAATCGATACACTACTACCGCAATTGCGATTCCCGCGAGCACAAAGTATGCAGCGTGTTCCGGTTGAAGCGGGGCGAGCCAGCCATACGAGTAACGACAAAGAAGCAATCCGACAAGTCCCCAGGTGGTACCTGCAAGACCGATAAGCCAGGGGTTGGTGACAGCCGGATTGTAGCGATCAAAGATGTTGGAAGACCTATCGTCGAGCAAGAATGACCTGTAGATTCTGACAATGTCTCGTTGTTAATTTAGCTGATAATGTTGCAATCTCAAAGGCTAAAAGTTCTGTGGGTGGTTCACAGAGATCCGCCAATCAGAATTGAGCGTGAAGGGATTTTGAAACCCGCAAACGAAAATCGATGCGGATCGAATTCAGTAATGGCTCCGTGCGATCAAGGTCTCCAAATAGCGGGATTTGACCTGCCGGGTGGCCAGAGCCTGTTTGATCGGAGGGAGTTGAAGAATAACGCCCAGCACTGCGGCCATGGCGCGATGATTCCAAAGCGCCCGGTTATCGAAGATGAGATTTTGGAGCTTCCCTCTTTCGATAGCCATCACAACGGCCCGATGTGCGCCATTGAGCGGGGTGATGACCCGCACCGCACGTGATTTAAGATGAACGCTCCCGGGCTTGCAAGCGCGAACACAGAGTCCACAGCCGAGACAGACTCCCTCGTCGAGTTTTGCGAGCTTTTTCCTGGGATATTTCGGATCGTTTGCCGAAACGAGGGTCATAGCCTCGACCGGACACGCTTCGGCGCATTTGCCGCAGCCGTTGCAGTCCTTTGCCACGATCTCGGGGATGAAGTTCGTCGTGTGAACAGGATGGAGGTTCGCGAACCTGCGTTGGGCGATCATCGCCTCGCAACAGCATCCGCAGCAATTACAGATGAAGTTCACCCCTTGCCTGTTGTTCTCGCCGAATTGAACAAGGTTGTTCTCGTACGCCTGCTGGAGCAAATCAAGGCATTCGGGGACGTCTATACTCCGAGCGTGTCCGTGCCTTGTCAATGAATCCGCAACGCTGTTGAACGTCATGCAGATGTTCATGGGAGCTTTGCACGCGCGCCCCACGTGTTCCATCTTGTGCCGGCAGTAACACATCCCCACGGCTCGGTGTGTTGCGGTTTTGATGACTTCGGATGCCCGCTCGTAATCCAACACCTGGACGGCATTCTCATTCGAGAGAACCGGTTCGTGAACGAAGGTCCGCCCCAGCTGGGTCTCTCCCCTGGTAAAAAGCTCGCGGATGAAATCCTCTTCAACATTCAAATACTGATAGAAGAGTTCGCTCAGAGTCTTCTGATCGATGTCGGCGCGGACCCGCATGAGAGAGAATTCGAAAAATCCCGCCATGGGCGGCGGAAGTGAATACACAGATTCGCCGTTCCGGTCGATGTCGATGAGAAGAGCGCGTCCAGCGAGTTCGTCCAACGTCTTTCGTGTCGAAACAAGGTCCATCTTCCAGATGTGACTCGCCGTTGCCGCCGTAAAAGGCTTGATCGGAAGGAGTGCCACCAATTGCGCTTCGCGCTCGTGGAAGAGAATCTTCAGGATTTTGTCAAGGAGTTCAGAAGGTGGAGCGCCCTGGGGAAACCGGTTCAACCGGTCGACGAGCTGGGAATATCCGGATTTGAATGCGAGATGAGACATCGGCGAATCTTCGGAGAAAGTCTGGGACCCTCGAAAAGCCAGTCAACAGTACCCGAAAGCAATTTCGAACAATTCCGCACTAATTTCAATCGCTGCAAATGAG
This sequence comes from Bacteroidota bacterium, assembly GCA_036518155.1. Lineage (GTDB taxonomy): Bacteria > Bacteroidota > Ignavibacteria > UBA10030 > UBA10030 > JADGQA01. The sequence continues at coordinate 2,464 of DATDNS010000103.1, read as the reverse complement.
GGAGCAACATCAAAGCGAAGATTCGAGGATGGAGAGAGCTTCAGCAAAATTGTCTCTTCCAAGTCCGATCCGAAAATGATTACCGGGGAATTGAAACTGCGAGGCGGGAGTGATGAGGAGGTTCTTTTTCATGACGAGGTTTTCGCAGAAATCCTCAACTGAAACTTGCTTTCTCAGAATTGGAAATGCGATTGAACCCGCCTTCGGTTTCAGCCACGAGAAATCTTTCGAATGACCGCTGAAGAAGCCGTCGGCAAATGCAAGATTCCGCCGGATGATGTCACGGGTGCGTTGGAGAATTTTCACGCGAGATCTAAGTGCAATCAGCGCGAGGATTTCGCCAGGTGCGCTGTTGCAGATTGTGAGATAGTCCCTGAATTGCGAGCATCGGGAAATGAAGTCCGCATCTTGCGAGGCCAGCCACCCGATACGCAAGCCGGGGAGCGAGAACGATTTCGAAAGCCCCCACAACGAAATTCCACGAAGATACTCGTCCGCGATGGCCGGTAGCTGATCCTCAGGCCGATACTCCGCACCTCTATACATCTCATCAGAAAAGATCCAACAATTGCGCTTACGGGCAAGCTCAATAATTGCGTGAAGTTCATCGCTTTGAATATGGTGGCCGGTAGGATTGTGCGGAAAATTGATGATGATGAGCTTGGTTTTGTCCGTGATGTGGCGGGAGAGGAAATCAATGTCAAGAGACCAGCCGTGCTCCTGCACATTCAAATTCCACGGTACCACCTTGCTGCCGAGACTCGAAGCAAGTTCGTGCAAGGATTGATATGCGGGGGCTGTGACGATTACTTCGTCTCCCTTTCCCAAAAGGACATTCATCGCAATATAAATGAGTTCCTCCGGTGCGGCGACGAGAATCTGATTTGGCTTGACGGACGCGTAGAGGTGAGCAATTTCTTCAAGTAGCCGGGGATGGCCAAGAGTCTCTGTGTAGCTGAGCTTCAGCGTGTCCCACAGACGCAGGGACTCTTCATCCGCCATCGCCATGAGTTCCTTCATCGTCAGCGGTTCACAGTCGGAAGCGCTGAGAACAAATTTCGTCTTGAATTCGTACTTCGCAAAATAGCGTTCGAGGGCGAAGGGCGGCAGTGTGGTCATAGAAAAATCAGAGGATCGATGGGCAAGGGAATTGGATCATTGAGTCATTGAATCATTGGGAGATTGAATCATTGAGCCTTTGGGTCATTTGCGTAAAGAAGACTGTTTTGCAGTATGTTGGGATGCAGCGAAGATTGCGAGCAATTCATTTGCTTCTGCCAATCTGCCTCTTATGGATTCTGCAGGGACAACGGACAATTCTTCGAGAAGCTCGAGCCAGAAGACACTCTCGTCCGCTTCTTCGACTACGATGCCTATTTTCGAAACGAATTCCGCTTTCGATCTTGCCCTGCATACTGCACGATAATTCGCTGCTACAGAGGTTCCGCACCGGAGTAACTGTTTGCCCAATACGTGAGCTTCTTCATTCTTTGGCAGGCTGCGAAACAGATGAACTATATCAATGGCGAAACGCTTTGTCCGATTTCTCAATGCCTCAGGTTGCGATATCATAAGCGATCCTTTCGACCTGATTATTCGCTATTGTTTTCACGAGTTCTTCCGATCGCCCAATCATCCGATTTTACAATCACCCAATCTTTGATTTCCCAATCTCTTTCGATCTACAACAGCCTTTTCAGCTTTTCGTATCCGGCCCGGCTCACCTGCAACTTGGTTCCGTCCTTGAGGATTGCGACACGGCTGTCTTTGGCATAAAGCTCGATACGGGCCAAACGGTCGAGATTCAGGATGTATTTTCGATGAATACGGACGAAGTGAGCGGGGTCGAGGGCCGATTCCAGGTCGGTGAGTCGGTGTTGTTTGAGAAGGCTTTTTCCTTCGACTCTCACGGAAACATAGTCATCCTGCGCCTCCACAAAATCGATCTTCTCGACGGGAATAACGTGAACCTTTGATCCTTCACGGATGAGGATGCGTTCGATCGGTTGTTCCTTCGCCCGCGTTTCCGCAATGACCTTCTCGATTGTCAAGGACTTGCCGCGTTCCAAATTCTTCCTGGCGTGGGCGATTGCCTCTTCGAAACGTTCCTTGCTGAACGGTTTGAGCAGATAGTCGACCGCGTGGACTTCAAACGCTTTCAAGGCGTACTGGTCGTAGGCAGTCACGAAGATTACCGTCGGCCGATGGTCGACCAATTCGAGGACCTCAAACCCGTTGAGTTTTGGCATCTGAATATCCAGGAACAGCAAGTCGGGTTTGAGTTCCGTGATTGCTTTCACTGCATCAAATCCGTTCGCGCATTCTGCAACGATCGTTATTTCGGGATGCGTCGCTACGTGTTCGCGAAGGACTTCACGAGCGAGGGTTTCATCGTCCACGATGATGGCAGAGAGGGGTTTTCCGGTGGATTTCATTGTCGGGTTGCAGGCAACGTTACGCTCGC
>DATDNS010000102.1:0-8513 GCA_036518155.1 Bacteroidota bacterium | reverse complement strand
TCTGTCGTCAACGCTCCCATTTGAGTTTCCTGGGACACATTTATCGAATCATCCCACGATTCGTTGATCCTCACGGTTCGCGGAGGATACCCTGTCTGTGCCATGAGCTGCTTGCGCAGAACGTCGACTGCCTGTTTTGTGGCGGCATCAACGGAATCGTTCACGGGTTGAACGTCCAGCACTTTACCCGTCGCAGCCACCGTAATCCTCATGGGCAGGCCGATGAGACCCTTCGTCTGAGGATTGTCGTAGACCTGTCCATTCACTGTCGTGTTGACGGAATCGATGGTATGGATCAGTTCCGCGCTTCCGTCAGTATTGAGCTTGACAGTTTTCTGCGTGGTATACATTTCATTAAACACCTTTTGGCCGCCCCCGGGCATCATGTCGGAAGTGATTTCGTTCTGAGTCGTTTCTTTATAGCGATTGACTTCCCCAACCGTGAACTTGTATGCGAGCCGGACATCTTGCGCACTCGCCGTTGCCACCAAAAACAACACCGAAAGGAACAGAAACGGTACGATCAGCTGATTCTTGTTCGTCATTGGGGATTTCTCAGTAATGTTCGAAATCGAAGGAACATTGCGTGAATTAAGAGTCTTGTCGGGCCTCACGAACATGAAGAGGATCAGTCTGTCATCGTAATTGTCGCAATCCTGGAAAACTCTGCACTCGTGAATTGTTTTCCCCTGCTTTGAAGAACCTGGGTCGCATTGATCCGGACGGACATGAAGACCGTCTCCCGTGTCATGTCAAATTCATCCTTATGGACACGCAGGCATGAAGCATTGAGGGAAAAAAAGAAACTCAGGTACGGTTTTAGCCACTGTTCGACGAGCAATGCCTGAAACACTTGATACAATCCCTGCTTGAGTCGTTCGAGCTTTTGGGGGGTGAGTTCGGGTTCGGTCGAGGAAGACGGAAAAACAATCCTGAAATTCATCACTTTGTCAGACGGATCAATCCTCAACTGAGAGATAAAAGGATAAAACGGATGCGCAGGCAGTTTTGAGGTGTTGGATTTGAAGAGATCCGTAAGGTCCACACCTTCTCCTCTTTTGAGCAAATCGAGCTCTGTTGCCGAGTGCGGAGATTGCTCACCCGTCACGGCGTCATCACCTTTATGAGACCCGTCCTCGGAAATATCGATCACATCTTCTGCAGGCCCTCCGGTAGCCGCCCGTTCTGCTGCGGACTTCTTGGCTTCTGCAAGCAGCATCTTCTCGTGTCGCTCAAAGAGTTCCTGTCGCTTTGCATCGTAGGACCGGAACAAGATGGCTGCACGCAGGAACGGCTTCATGTTCGCAATATCCAGGATGTCTTTCCTGTCGTTGAGGAGTTTGATTGCAACACCCAGGACGAGCAGGACAATGCCGTAAACGATGAGGTCGCTGGAATCCGGAGAGTTGATCGAATCAAAGACGGCCGAAACAAGCGAGAAAACTGTAGCAACCAACGCCAGGGCGGTGCACCATGCAAACACACCGGCAATGTAAATGAACGTGGGAGGGAATCCCTGTTTGAGCCACGACAATTTGAAAAATCGCAGGACGGCATAAAACAATCCCGTCACAATAATCGCTGTTATGAATTCTTCCATGGCAGTCTCAGATATGTTCGTGTGCATCCGGCGACGGATGCAGTGAAGTCCGTAACCAGTAAACCGTGGGAGCGCCTTGATCGGGAACCGGAGGAGAAATCAACATTGGGCCCGGAGCGATGGTCATCCGCCCCATCTGCCCCGGCTCATAAATCCTTGGTACGGCTGAGTGTGCTTCGTCTGGGAGTGAATCTGCGGGGTTTAGAAGGTGACCGGCGCAATCATGCGTGCGTGCAATGTGGATCAGCCTCTCTCAGAGCTTGAAACTTGCGACCGCTCTCTCCGACGTGTCGTATGTTTTGAAAACCTTGACAAGCTGGGTGATAACGAACAGGCTTTCCACCTTCTCGGTCACGTTTGCAAGACGAAGATCACCCCCCTTGTTTCTCACTGACGTGAGGGCCGCGATGAATGTGCCCAGGCCTGTGCTGCTGACATAGCGCACGCCTTTGAGATCCAGCACAATCTTGCTAAATCCATCTTCGAGCAGACCGTAGATTTTGTCCCGCAGCTTGCCTGTATCCGGTTCTCCTGTAAGACTTCCCTTTAGGGTCAAGACAGCGACGGTACCCTGCATTTTCTCGCTGATGGTCATACCTGCTCTCCTTTGTTTCGTACGGATTATGAGGACGGATGTCTGAAGAAAACGATTGGTGGCACAAAAAGAACCGACACGTAAAATGATACGTCGTTTTTCCAGAATTGTCAACGAACTCTACGATGAAGGGAAGTGTCAAAATCGACTGATATCTCTGCCGAAAACGACGGTTTTGAGCCAATCGAACAGGACCAGAATCTTGTTTCTGGCGCTCACTAACTTCGTGAGATAGGCTGATCTCCAGAAAATCCAGGTAGCCAGACCTCGTCCCTTGATTGCCGCGAGATCTGCCAGCGCCCGCCGTCCGCCGACATATGCGAGCATGCCGTAATGATGATAGCGAAACGGCTTGACGGGTTTATTCTTGAGCATTTTCAAAAGTGTCCTCGCGAGATATCTTCCTTCTTGTTGGGCAACCTGCGACGTGGCCGGAAACTCGAACGATTCGAATGTCGCACAATCTCCGACAGCGAACACGCCATCATACGCTTTGACTCTGAAGAACTCATCCGTCAATATCCGTGAAGTCTTGGTCTTTGGAAATGGGAGAGACCGGACAACGGGCGTCGGCCCAATGCCGGTCGACCATACGAGGAGACCGTAGGGTACGTTCGTTCCATTCTTAAGCTCTATCACATCTGTACCGACTCTGATGACCGGTGCGTTGGTCATGACCTCGATTTGTTGCCGGCGGAAAAGACGTGCGGTATAATTACTCAGGACGGCGTCAAAGGTACTCAGGATTGAAGGTCCCGCTTCCAGGATAAGGATGCTCACATCCTGCATCAGGGGTGCATACGCCTTTCGCAGGTCCTCTTTCACGAAATCGTGCATCTCTGCGGCGAATTCAACTCCTGTCGGACCACCACCGACAACGACAAACCGGAGCAATGATTTGCGTCGTTCTTCGGAAATAGAAGGCTGGGAGGCTCGCTCAAAACAATCGATGATCCGTTCCCGGATTTGCCTGGCTTCGATGATTTCCTTGAGAAACAGTGCGTGTTCTTCGACGCCTTCGATGTTGTAGGTGTTGTTGACTGCGCCGACGGCGACGACGAGGATATCATAACGGAGTCGAAATGGACGGCGGTCCAGCACGCTTTCGCAGACAACTTCCTTTTGCGAAGTATCGATTGCAGTGCACCTGCCCTGATGATAGCGGATCCGGGGGAATGCTTTTCGGATTGGCTCGATGATGCTCCGGAATTCGAGTGTTCCCACTGTCGTGCTCGGCAACAACGGAGTGAAGAGAAAGTGATTGCGGGGGCTTATCACCGTCGCATCGAAGAGGTCGGTGTTCAACGATCTCAGTAGACTGAAGGCCGCAAACCCCGTGCCCAGAACGACGAGTTGAGATCTGCTGGTTGGCGTCATAGGATTCTTGGAGGCATCAATTGCAAACGTACAAATTTATTCGTGGCTTTCCAAAACGGATTGGTTTCCGCGGGGACTTCTTTGTATTATTCCCGACACTCATTGATGGTGAGATAGGCTTGCTTCACGTTCGACATATCGAATCGCTTGACCAGCCGGAGCTTGTTCCTTACCGGACGCTCCGGCAGTCCTCCGATCACGAGAAGCAACGGATTTTTGTCGCCGAAGGGGAAAAAGTTGTCGCGCGTTTGATCGAAAGTGACCTTGAAATTCAATCGTTGCTGATTACTCCAGATTGGCTGTCGGTGTACCGCCTGCGATTGGAATCGAAGCCGGGTGATCCTGCGGTTTTTGTCGGCGAGAAATCGCTGCTCAGCTCGATCGTGGGATATCATCTTCATCAGGGGGTGATGGCCGTGGCAAGGATCCCTGAAGGGGCTACGCTCGATGCCATCATCAATCACTCACCGAAGCCGGTTCTCTTTGTTGCCATTGACGGCATGACGAATTCGGAAAACCTTGGGGTTCTTGTCCGGAATTGCGCCGGATTCGGCGTCCACGCCCTGATCGTCGGTGAGACTTCGAGCAGTCCATGGTTGCGGAGAGCCGTCAGAAACTCCATGGGAGCCGTCTTCAATCTCCCGATTGTTCATTCACACAACCTCGCGAAGACTCTTCTGGAGCTGGAAACGAAGTTTTCTGTGCGTGTCATTGCTGCGCATCCTCACGCAGACAAGCGATCGTCCGAACACTATCAGTTCAAAAGCAACTGCTGTCTGGTGTTTGGAAGTGAAGGATACGGCATTTCCGAAAAAGTCCTCGCGGCGTGCAATGATGCGGTGGCGATACCCATGAACCGTGGTGTCGATTCTCTCAACGTTTCGAGCGCCAGCGCAGTGTTTCTTTACGAGGTCGTGCGACAGCGGAACGCAGAGAAGATCAGCGATTGAAGGGGATAATCGATACTCCGCCGGAGAGGACGGATGCCAAATTCCGTTTATCGTGCTGGTGGTTGTTGCTGCGGCAGAGAGGTTTGTGAAATCTTCGACAGAATGGTTAGTGAGAAGTTCCCTTTTTTTCTTTCTTCACGTGGAAATCAATTGACAACTCCGTGTTTTCCCACGTCAGCTTCATCATCCCCGTATTCGTGCCGGTCTTCTCCAGCGTTATCGTGAACTTCTCGACCGGATTTTTTAACATTGTCCTCTTCAGCGTGATGCGCTTCAAATCGAGTTCCGGATTGTATACGGTCCCCCACTGACCGGTCTGCTTGTTGATTATCAGCTTCCACTGTTTCTCGGAGGGCATTGTGTAAAGGGTATACGCACCCTTCGGGATTGTCGCATTGCCGAGCACAAGATCCGTTTGAGTCACGAAGGCGGTCGCCTCGTTTGCGCCTGTTCTCCACCACTTGTTGAAAGGGACCAGCCCCCCCATGATCTTCCTTCCCCGCATGGAAGGCCTGCCATAGTTCACCGATATCTTCTTCCCGTTGAACGATATCTCGGTCGAATCACGAGGGCTGAGAAGCGGCTGCTGGGCAGTACTTGTGTCCGCGAGGATAGAGGCCAGAAAGCCGATAAAAACAAACCACGAAAAGATCTTCATCGCCGGGATCCCAGGGGAATTCTTTAGAGGTGGAAGCGTTACACACTCTGAGGTCATCTTAAACAAGAATGAATCCTTTCGCAAGGTGATAAAAAAATGACCGCTACTTTGCGAACTTCCCGACTTCGTCGAGATAGGTTTGCAGGGTGTGATCGTCAAAGCAGACGACGCGAACCTCCTGAAGGGATGGATTCTTGTCGAGTTCCTCTGCAATTTCGCGAAGGGCAATTCTCGAAGCCTTTTCGACCGGATAGCCGTAGATTCCCGTGCTGATGGATGGAAACGCAATCCTTGCCAGTTTGTGCTTTCGTGCGATTCCGAACGAATTCCTGTAGCATTGTGCAAGGAGTCTCTCTTCATTTTCCCTGCCGCCGTGCCAAATCGGGCCAACGGTATGAATGACAAATCTGGCAGGCAGGCCGTAGCCTTTCGTCATTTTTGCTTCTCCGGTTTCGCATCCGCCAAGCGTGCGACATTCTTCGAGGAGCTGAGGTCCTGCTGCCCGGTGGATCGCCCCATCCACACCGCCGCCGCCGAGCAGCGAAGAATTTGCGGCATTGACAACCGCGTCAACATTCTGCGTCGTGATATCGCCCTGGATAATGACAAGTCGGTCGATCATGGCAGGTGTCGTCAGAAGGATCCGAGCTATGATAACTCAGGCTCAAACAGGTTCTAGCGGCCGGGCAATCATGATTCCCGTTTGTCGTTTATTACCGGCGAGATAATCAGGAAGGATCTTATCGCTGATCTGCACGGTCTTGCCGGCGAGAGGTGCGTGCATGAAGTGTGGTTTACCGTCCTGCCAGACCACAATACCAGTGTGCGAAGTGTCGATGCCTTCAATATCCGTCGTGATGCCGAGGATGTCGCCGTCGAGAATCTTGTCTGCAATCTCTGCAACGCGTTCTTTCGGTATGTAGTACATCGCGTGATTCGCGATTTCCTGTTCCATGTGTTCGATCTGCTTCCGGACCTCTTCGCTTTCGCGTATCTGTCGGTATTGCTCGGGGTGTGTTGACATGAAGTTGAGTTTCTTCTTGTAGGGGATGCCGCCCAGGTCTTTCGTTACAAGTTTCCAAATTCCCTTCTTCTCGTCGTCGTAAAAATAGTCGGACGTGTAATGAAGACGGCTCGCATAGCCATCGATGACGCCACCGCGGTAGCGGATAAACTGAAGCTCTTTCTTGTAGTCTTCGAACGTCGTTTTCTGTTTCTTGATGCACCGTGCAAGAACAAGCGAGTTCTCGTAAAACGACACGCAATCGAGACCTCTCATGTTGATCACAAGGTGCTCGGCGCCGGGAGCCTCGAGCACGTTCGCCACATACGGGGTGCCGAGAAATGTCTTCCCGACGTTGACGATAACTTTGTTGATCGGAAGTTTTTCCCAGCTTTTGGATACCGCGAGCTGAAATTTGCTGTCACAGAGAAGTTCATCCTTGTCCTGGGGCGCGAACAGGGAAGAGGAGAGTTTCTCGCGCACAAGGAGAGGAGATGTTGCCGCCGCGAGGGACAGGCGTTGGATAAAATGTCTTCGATTCATCAGAATGGTGTCCCTTCTATTTCGGGTGGAGGGGGTGGAAGTTGATCGTCCCGGAAGCGAGTCAGATTCTCAAACCGGGCATATTGTTTGATGAACGATAGTTGCACGCTGCCGATAGGTCCATTGCGCTGTTTTCCGATGATAATTTCAGCAAGGCCTTCCGTCGGATGGCCATTCTCCTCGGTGATGTTGTACGCTTCGGGCCGGTGGACAAACAGGACTACGTCGGCATCCTGTTCGATGGCGCCGGATTCGCGCAGGTCAGCAAGAACGGGTCTCTTGTCCCCGCGGGCTTCGACCGCACGGTTCAACTGAGACAACGCGACGACAGGGATGTTGAGCTCTTTGGCGAGGGCCTTGAGCGATCGCGAGATCGAAGAGATTTCCTGCTCGCGGCTTTGTGCACTCCGGGGTCCCTGCATCAGCTGAAGGTAGTCGACGATGACCATGCCGATACCGTGCTCAGCCTTCAACCGGCGAGCTTTGGCACGAAGCTCGAGCACCGTCAAAGCGGGAGTATCGTCGATGAAGAACTTTGCTTTGTGGAGCCGGCCGACGCTCATACTGAGTTTCTTCCATTCATCCTCCGGCAGCCGGCCAGTCCGTACTTTGTGCGCGTCGACGCGTGCCTCGGCACAAATCAACCGCATGACGAGCTGCTGGTTCGACATTTCCAGACTGAAGAAGCCGATCGGGATGTCGTGAAGAACGGACGCATTACGCGCAAGGGATAGAACGAGTGCCGTTTTTCCCTGGCTGGGACGCCCGGCGACGATGACAAGGTCGGAGTTCTGAAATCCGCCTGTGAGGTTGTCGAGGTCGGTGAATGCGGATGGAACTCCCGTCACGCCACTGTGCTTGCCGTGGATGCTCTGAAGCATTTCCATCGTGCTGTACACCGCCGTCGACATCGCGATGAAATTCTTCTTCATCCGTTGTTCGGAGATCGTGAAGATCTTCTGTTCCGCTTCGTCGAGCAGCTCCAGCGCATCTTCCGTTTCGCTGTAGGCGCGGCTGATCACTTCCGAGGAGGCTCCGATCAAGCCGCGCATCAAAGCCTTTTCGAGGACTATGTGGGCGTGATACTCCACGTTGGCAGCGCTGGAAACTTTCGACGTCAGGTCCGCGATCGCGTATTCACCGCCGATTTTCTCGAGATCTCCGCGGCGTTTCAATTCCTCCGTCAGCGTGATCAGGTCGACCGGTTCACTGCGCTCGAAGAGATCGATCATTGCCTTATAGACAAGCTGATGTGCAGGCTTATAGAACGCGCTCTCATCCAGGACGGCAAGCACCTTCGCGATTGCTTCTTTTTCAAGCAACATCGCACCCAGGACGGCCGCTTCCACATCGACTGCCTGCGGCGGCACGCGTCCTTCCGTTGACGCGGAATTGGATGCGTTGAAATCAAATATTTTTCTTGGTTCTGCCATGACAGGTCTCCGGACTCTCTCTGCGGCATCGTGCGGCCGCAACGAGCCAACTAGTGAATCATTGGACCGATCAGTAATCCAATTGCATAGGTGACGGCCGCCTCGCCCAGTCCGACGACGGTCATTTCCGTGCCGCTCTTGAGCCACGAACGCCCGGTGACGAGTACCTTCGATGCACCGACGAGAAAATGTGCCGCCGTGCTGATGATCGCGGAGATCACGAGGGCGGTGAGACCGCTCGCGAAGAAGAACGGCAGGACTGGAACCGCCGCTCCGAGTGCCGTGCTGATCGTGGCGCTCACGGCCGATTTCCACGGGTTCGGAAACGTCTGTTCGGACAGCCCCTATTCCTCG
>DATDNS010000101.1:0-5404 GCA_036518155.1 Bacteroidota bacterium | reverse complement strand
GTCGGACCCAGATCTCTCTACGAAAGTTTCTATACCCACGGATTCAAAGCAGGGGTGGAGGTATATGGGATGTGCGCCACAGCCGGCTATGCGGGGCGATGGCACAATAATAACATCGACTCGTATTTACCTTGGGAGTTTCCCTGGGAAACGTTTCAGTTTACGCTGACTGTCGGCAAGAGCATTTTTGGGTTGGAAGACAAGGAAAGCAAAGTCGTACAGCCCGTGCACGGTATAGTCCTCGCTGCGGGGTATTCCTCCGGCGTTGGACTAGGAAGAATGAAGGAAACGAAACTTGCCGAAGGAATCACAACGTCTCTTTCGATCAAGAATATTTGGTCGTTTGAGGCCGACTTCCCCATCGATGAGAAGTCTGCAATCGTTTCGTCGTTCAGTTATTCCCGGATGAAAGAACGAGTGGAGGTTGTTGCGCTCCCCATTCCACTTCGTTCTCCCGCTCCCTTTAGTGTCGACATCGAAATGCTGTCGCTCGAGTCGGGATACCGGTATCATCCGCTGGAGCCGTTCCAACCATTCTTCGTTCAAGGTTCGTTGGGCGTGACAAGAATGAAACCTCTCGGCGTCCGGTCACTTCCAAACTATTCGTATAAATCCTATAGCCTCTTTACGGCAGGTTGTGAGCTACCGCTCTTCGAAAGTGGACTCATCGTCGTGCCGCAGGTTGGAGTGAGGACTCTTTTTATGGAGGAAACGGTCATATCGAGTCGACTGCTTGGCTATAACCACGCTGAATATGGGGTGAAGTTGGGTTACAAACTGTAAGGACGGGGACAGAAAAGGAACACTCGGAAATGAAAACAGGATATCTCATTTATCTCATCGTTTTTCTTGTGTGTCTATGCCTTCGCACGGGATATGAGCTCTTGAAGAAGGCAGGAAAAGTAAATCCAGAGAGCAAAGTACTGTTTACCATTATCCTGACGATCATGATTCTGCTCTGGGTAAGCTGGTTCGGAATGTGTCCGGTCGACTCCTGGCAGTTGTCGCTGCCGCAGGCCGTCACGACGTCAGGACTCGTCCTGGTGTTGATAGGTCTGGTCCTGGCGCTGGGCGCGCTCGCGCAGTTGAGGGGTGTCGAAAACATCGATCATCTCGTGACCACCGGCTTGTTTTCGGTTGTACGTCATCCGATGTATTTTGGATTTATCCTCTGGATCGTCGGCTGGTCCGTCTATCACGGCGCGGCGGTGAGCGCCCTGGCAGGTTGTGCGGGCATCGCAAACATTCTGTATTGGCGTCAACTGGAAGAAACAAAATTGTCCGAGACATACGGGGAGGTTTACAAACAGTACAAACACACAACAGTATTCTGACGGTTATTCCGCTCAGGGAAGACTTCAAAACCAATGCGGAAAGTTAAATTCACAAAACATCTCTTTTCGGGGGAAGTTCACGATGAGATACTTTCTTTTCGTTGTTACAACAGTTCACGGACTGATTCATCTTCTGGGTTTCGTCAAGGCGTTCGGACTTGCCGAAGGAAGCCAGCTGACCCACGGCATTTCAAAAACAGCCGGCGTGATGTGGTTGATTGCAGGGTTCTTCTATATCGTCGCCGCGGTATTGTACATCCTCCATGTTGACTCGTGGTGGATTCCCGCGGTGCCTGCGCTCCTCATTTCGCAAACCCTGATCTTTATGTCGTGGGGCGACGCAAAGTTCGGCACGATTGCAACCGTCATCATCCTCGTCGCGGTTGTCATTGCCATCGCGGATGCGCTGCCAGGGAGCTTTCACAATCTGTACACGGCTGACGTCCGAAAGGGATTGGATCGGATCGGTGATATGCCGCTTGTCACCGAAGACGACATCAGACAACTCCCCGACCCGGTCCGGAAGTACCTGCGTTATACCGGGGCAATCGGCAAGCCTGCCCTCCGGAATTTCAGAGCCAGATTCGCCGGTCAGTTCAGGAACGGACTCGAAGGCAGGTGGATGAATTTCACGTCGCAGCAATACAATTTCTTTGATGTTCCCACCCGGTTGTTCTTCATGGAAGCACACACGTTCGGGGTCCCGCTCGCGGGATTCCATCGCTATGTGGATTCGTCGGCCACAATGCAAATCAGGGCTGCATCGCTCTTCACGGTTGTGGACGCCAGGGGTCCGATCATGACCAAAGGCGAAACAGTCACGCTCTTCAACGATATGTGCGTGATGGCTCCGGCATCGCTCATCGACAAGGCCATTCGATGGGAACCGGTCGATTCCTTGAATGCAAAAGCAACGTTCTCCAATCATGGATATACGATTGCGGCCATCCTTTCGTTCAACAGCGATGGAGCACTGACAGATTTTTCATCGAACGATCGTTCCATGTCCGCAGATGGAGTTACGTTCACGAATTACCGGTGGTCCACCCCGATGAAAAACTATATCGACGTCGGAGGGCGGAAAATTGCTTCGTATGGAGAAACAATCTGGCATACCCCGGAGGGAGAATTCGTCTATGGCAAATTCCACCTCGCAGACATCGAATACAACTGCAGGGAATTCAAATAGACAACAGCAGGCTGATGGGAGCGCAATGGAACTTCAATCCGCAACGCACGGGGGGAGACCGTATATTCGAAGTTCTTCTCCCCGGGTGATGATCGGGAATCCACAGGATGTCCTAGATCTCCTTGCATTCGCCAGTGAGCACGGAACGAACCTGTTCGTGCTTGGCGAGTCCAACATCGCTCCCGCATTTTACGACCTGAAGTCAGGGCTGGCTGGAGAGGTTGCGCAGAAGTTGTCAAACTATGGCGCGCGCGTTGCCATCGTCGGTTCATTCCAGACTGTTCGAAGCGACAGATTTCGTGAATTCATGGCTGAAGCAAACAAGGGAAACCAGTTGAGATTTACGGCAGACGAGAAGTCGGCTCTCGCGTGGTTGATGCGGGAATAGAGTTCGCGGTGTCACACGTGTGACTTCAGGAAAGGCGCGATGACTATGATTCGGCACATACTTCTCATCTCGGCGGCGCTGGTGCTCTTCGCGTCGTGCAACGATTCAAGCACAGGGAGCAGTGGACTGAATTCCCGCGACTTCTTTCTCAGGATAACGATGAAAACCAGCAAAGGAAATCCGGTCCCGGGATTGCGGGTGAGCTCCTGGAATCTGTATCCTGGCCAGGGATTTCAAAAAGCCCGGCTTCAGGACCGGATCGAGAAAACCACGGCAAGTTCTTCGATAGGGTTCGACGTACCCGTTGCCGCCGGAGTCAGTCTCACCATTCTTGAGATCGATGACCGCGTCGTGACCCCTCTGGTTGACAATCGTGTGTTGAAGGCCGGCGCTTACGTCTCGACATTCCAGATCAATGACCAGGCGGGGACACACGTCTACAAATGCCGAATGGCATCGCAGGATACGGCAAGCGGCGCGCGGCTCTTTGCCGATTCTATCTATATTGTCTTATGGCAGCCGGACGCGTTCTTTGCCATTCTTGGCTCGACATCGGCTGCCGGAACGATTGAGACGCGGGATTCTCTTCGATTCCCGAACGTTCTCAGTCTCCCGCCGCTTATCCGGACAACAATTGACCCGACGCCGCTCGAGCTGTTTTCCATACCCGATTCCGTGGTGATCGTGGCGATGGACACGGTCGCACAGCGGTTGCAGGAATTCCGCTGCGTTGTCCGAAAGGGATTCAATGATTTGTCGTTCGTTTGGAGCCCGCCGACACCAGTACTGTCTGCAGCCCCGCCTTCGATCATACGGTCGGAGACAAGAATTGCCGTCGAACGTTCTGGCGTGCCGACGGCCTGGAAACTGCGCCAAAATTATCCCAACCCATTCAATTAAGGATCCGTAACAGTATGAATGCAAAATTCGCCGTCGTTTGTTTTCTCGCAACTTGTCTTATCCTGGCAATACTTCTCCTTTTTCATTTTATCGCGCCGCCCGTAAGCGGGATGCTCTTTGCCGTCGCTCTCGCTGTTTTCGGGGGGCTGTCGAAAGGATTCAGAAAAAAACAGCGATGAGGATTGAGAGATTCAAATGCTCTGAAAATCAATAGAGAGGAGATCGCGTGGCATTCATAGCATCCATTCTCCTGTTCCTGACGGCCGCTCAGCAGGCGCCCTCGTTTGATGCGTTTCTTCTCCGGCTCGGGCTTTTGCGTATGGAGGAACGACCCGCCGCCGTCAGGGAATTCCTTGAATCACACAAAACAACGCCGATCGTTGAAGACGGCAGCCTCGCGCACTTCGTATGGGTGGGAAAGGCAACCACGGTTGTCGTCAACGGCGATCTTCAACGGTCGTGGTCGCAACCGGATACGATGCAACGCGTCCCGTGCGGCGATGTGTCATTCTTCTATCGTTCGTACATGGTTCCCCCCGACACCCGTATCGACTATCAGTTCGTTGTTGACGGGAAACCGATGACCGACCCGAGGAATCCCCGCATAACTCCCAGCGGCTACGGTCCTCATTCAGAACTTGCCATGCCGGCGTTTGTCACGAATCCGGTGATGAAATACAGAGCAGAGGTCCCGCACGGATCGATTGACAGCGTCCGATTCAAAAGTATCGAGGATGCATTGCGCCCGCGCACGATCATCATCTACAAACCAGCAAACTACGCTGAGAGCGCCGCTCTCCCGGTGCTCTATGTTCACGACGGGTTTGAAGCTCTGGACGACGAATATTTTCGGAATGTTCTCGATAATCTCATTGCTGACCACAAGATCAAGCCGGTTCTTGCAGTCTTCATTCCCCCGGTAGAGCGCAACGACGAGTATGTCGGACGAAAGCAACGTGCCTTCACCAGGATGCTGTGCGACGAGCTGGTACCGTTTATCGACCGCACCTACAAGACTTCGCAGCAGCCCGGGGACCGCGGGATGATGGGAATTTCCAACGGCGGGCACGTTTCTCTCGCGACGGTATTGAAACGTCCCGATGTGTTTCTCAACGTTGCGGGGCAATCGCCGACGATAACGTTCCAACTGCTCGAAGTTCTCGACAATGCCGCAGCGCGGTTGTCGTCACATAAGCCATTCAGAATATATATCGATGTCGGGCAATACGACCTCGACTATCCCGGTGCAGACGGTTCGTTCCTGACTTATAACAGGGAATTCAGCGGCGAACTCACAAGAGCCGGTATCAAGCACACGTACCGTGAAGTCAACGACGGCCACGAGTGGGCAAACTGGCGCGAGCGGACAGACGATATTCTCAAGATGTTTTTTGGCTCGAAGTGATGTCGAACGTATTCGCAGGAACGTGATGGCTGGGCGTCATTCTTCAAATCAGGAGGCACGATGGGTAATCTCGGTGTGGCGGAATTGATTCTCATCCTAATAGTTGCCATCGTTTGCGCAATCATTGTGACCGTTTGGCCGTTTTGGAAAATCTTCGGAAGGGCCGGCTTATCGCCGGCATTGAGTCT
>DATDNS010000100.1:0-2502 GCA_036518155.1 Bacteroidota bacterium | reverse complement strand
CTATAACGTTTCATCATTCTGTCCTCCTTTAATCTTCTTTAAAGACTTTTGCCGACCAGGAACTTGCCGTCTGCGAACCGGTAAACACGACACCGAACCGGCCGTCACCAGAGCCAACCGTTGTTGGCTGAACGAGAGTATCGCCAGCCGCTCCAACGATCATGAATTGAGGACTCTGGGCAGTCTTTGCCGGATAATAGTACTTCGAAACGCCTGGGAATACCAACGGAGTGTCATTGGATGTGTCCGATGTTGCCGTCAGCAGATGAAAGGTCAATCCGCCACTAACGGTCGCCGCCGTATCCATCGAAAGATTATAGAACCTGACGATCTGAGATCCGGCCACAAACGCCGGCGCAGCCGAGGCTCGTTCGGAAGACAGGATATACGTTCGGACGGTGTCCCCGGGAAGGGAGAGATCATTGACACCGAACATCGTGTACTTGTAGTTTGGAGTGAGAGCCTTTCGCAACGTATCGACTGTTGTGCCGTACGCGAACGAAAAGAACCGCGTTCCGGCCGGCAAATTCAGATACGTCGATGCGTTCTGATACGTCACTGACGCCGCCGTCGTCGCAGCTTTGTCGATCGTCACAACCATCGGATTACCCATGTTGGCGAAGTTCACAAACTTCAACGACGCCCGATAATCCACAGCTTGCACATCCGGGTTGTTTACATCCACGCAACCTCCCAGATAGAGCGCAAGGACAGCAAACATCATTACAGCGAACTTCAACATTGCAGAATGTTTCATACCTCCTCCGGATAAGTATTAGGAGTAAAGAAAATGAAGATGGAGCATGAAATTACGAACGGGCTTTTCCACAAGCATCCCTGCGTCCCGCATAGATGTGTTACGATGACCAGAATTTTACGTGAAGGTCGTCTGTGCTTTTGGAGCTGTGGTGGAAAAGCACATTCAGTGTGTTAGGTGAGTAAAGTGTTCACAAGGGTCGTTCGCTCGCACCCCCCGGAAAACCCATGCACGAGCTGTTGCGTCACCTCCTTTACGAACATCAAAAAAAAGCGCTAAAGGAATAACCGCTTATTGAACTTGGCTTAATATAGAAGTTGTTACAGTGTTTGTCAAGCTCTTTTTATTAAAAAACGCAAGAAAAACAGCATGCAATCCTACCTTCCCTTAATTGTATTTCATTGTTGCAGGATTTGTCTGTCGGCTCGCACGGTACAACCCCCGGGCTTTGGGTTCCCCGAACAGGACCAACCTGACCACGCTTCCCCGGGAAAATTCCTCCGGGACGAATCCTTCAATTGCCAAAAATGAAAACCAAATAACGCACGACCATTCAACAAAATGATGCGTCCGGACTCAGGCATTGTTGGTTCCGGAATATCATGAAGAGAAATGGAAACACACCGGCAAATAAAAAACCCCGAAGTTGTCTTCGGGGTCTTGTGTTATCCGACAGTCATCAAAACCTAAACGGCTTCTTTCTTTCTCAGCTTTTCCTTCAAATGGTCTTCGATGTATTTGAGCAGTTCATTCCGGCCATCACCCGTTACTATGGAGAAGGGAACGATACCGCGGCAGCAACCGTCCGTAAGGTTCCACTTGAACCGGTCACGGTACACATCGAGCTGTTTTGCCAGCTTGCTGACGGGAAGTTTGTCGGATTTTGTCAGGACGAGAAGGTATGGCACCTCGTAGTATTCAAGCCAGTCCATCATCATCAGGTCCAACGGCGTCGGTTCCTGGCGCGAATCGATCAACTGCATCGCGATGCCGATGGGGTTGCCGCGTTTGAGAAAGTCTTCGATAAGTTTCTTCCAGCCGGCACGCATTTGTTCCGGGACTTTGGCATACCCGTAACCCGGAAGATCAACAAAGTAGAAGGAGTTGTTGATGATATAGTAATTGATCTCCCGCGTTTTGCCCGGCGTCGTGCTCGACCGGGCAAGATTCTTGCGGTTGCACATCTTGTTCAGCAGCGATGACTTTCCAACGTTCGATCGCCCGATGAACAGAGTCTCACGCAATTCATTCTTGGGAAGCTGCCGAAGGTCGGCCACTCCCTGAAGAAATTCTGCGGAATTGATTTTTAACATGATGGTTATACCTCCGTTACCGAAAAGGTAAACTTAGTGCTTGGTGTCTTCCTTCTTGGCGTTACCACTCTCTGATTTCTTTTCCGGCGCGGTCTCTGCTACTGCAGATTCCTGAGCTTTCTCCGCTGCGCCAGCAGGCTTGGTCCCTGAAGTCTCGGACTTTGCCGCCCTGGCAGCACCCTTCTTCCGACGAGTCTTCGCCGCTTTACTTGTCTGCTTCTGCGCCCCGGCTTCCTGAGCAAGATTATAGTCGACCAATTCAAGGACAGCGAGTTCGGCTCCATCCCCCTGGCGCTGGCCAAGCTTGACCACGCGGGTATACCCGCCCGGCCGGGAGGCGACTTTTGGAGCAATATCATCGTACAACGATGAGACAGCCTTCCTGTCGCGAAGAAAGGAAAAAGACTCGCGGCGTGCGTGAACGTCTTTGAG
>DATDNS010000099.1:0-2666 GCA_036518155.1 Bacteroidota bacterium | reverse complement strand
CTGCCTGTTTGTCGCAATCTTCGTGGAGAGAGTTATCCCATCGTCGACCGTTGCATCGATGAAGAGTTGAAGGTTCTGTGCACTCAGTTGTACGAAGCTGTTCGGGAGCTGATTCAATTCCAACCGGCTTCCGTCTCCGCCTTTCTTGATTTCAAAGTCGTAGATACCGCTCCACGATATCTGGCTTATGGCGAAGGCGGGCGCCACGGCAACAATCAACGCGATGACGATGCATCGTTGTGAGTACATCATAAGTCGTGCGATTCGTCAATAATCGTTCGGTTCCCGGAATTGAACATTACGGAGATCGTTTTCATTTGAGAAGAACCATTCGTTGAACCTTCGAAGTCAGTATCCCTCCGGTTACATCCTGAAACCGGATCCGGCAGAAATAAACACCCGAAGGGTCATCACTGTGCCAATGCACGCTGTGATATCCCTTGCTGTATTCATCACCGTCGATGAGCCGGGCGGCTTCCCGGCCAAGGATATCATACACCGATAGCCAAATCCTGCTCCGGGAAGGAAGTTCAAAGCCGATCTCGGTGGACGGGTTGAACGGGTTGGGAAAATTGTGATACAACAGAAACCGGGTGGGTGTGGCATTATTCTTATCCTGTTGAACCGCCGTTGATGAGGAAGGCTTGAGAACGAAAGTCGCCATCCTCTGAATGTGGCGATACGCTTGCACGATGCCGCCGGTCACAGATGTCGTGTCAGCGAAACCTGCAGTTCCGTGGAGGAGTTGAAGCGTTAATGCGTAGAATGGATCACCTTCTGTTGTCAGCTGGCCGGTAACGTAATTTCCGGTGATAATGCGCAGTGCCCTGTCTGTGACCTTCCACGCGAGGCCTGAATCGTTCTGGGAACCAAAAGCATTTTTCAATGCGGTGACCGCGCTGCTTCCTTCCTTGATCATTTGCAGCGTTGCGGAAGGGTCGTTCATTGCAGCGACAACGTGGTAGCCGGCACCGCCCAGCGGCCCGGCGCCACCTTGTGCGGTGTCGTGAGTTCCGAGATCCCAATATCGCCTGAATCCGTACCCGACGGGATCCTTATGGCTAACGACGCTCTGATTTCCCGCTACATCGCCGGTCAAATGCCCCATGATGAAATCGAAAACGTGATCGCAGTGGACCTGGGCATTGCCAGTGTTATTCTGAACCGCGCCGTCGCGTGCAAAACCCGCGTGCATGACATAATCATTCGAATCAATCTTGAAGACTGTCGCAAGGCCAAGGTTCTGGTACGTATTCGTAAAGCTCACCAAGCAGTCGCGGATGAGGGCGAGGGCGCTCGTTGGACCGGGGATTCCGTGGCCATACAACGAATCTGCAAACGCAATTCCTGCCAGTGTAGGAGTCGATCCGGTGAATGGAATGACCTCCTGGGTGATGAGGAACTTCTTGTTCGTCGCGAGGAGATTCCTGCCGTTGTTGTCCCTGTAGACAAAGGAAATTGACGCGTTTCCCTGCACGGTAAGTTGTCCAAGCTTCGTCTGCACGGTCTCGCTATCGTTTACGAGCCACGCAAAATAGCCTTTTCCGATGCCAGGAGCCGAAACGCCGGTCATCGTTACCCTAATTGCGTCACAAGTGGCAGTGGAATCGAAAAAAAAGGCTTCACCCCCTCCGGTAACTTGTCTGGATATCGTCATTGAGCAGGGAAGGATGAGTACAAGAAGTGCCCACGACCTCGGTATCATAGACTTTGTCTGAGTCCCTTGTTGGTGAGCGTCACCGATCGATTGTACAGCTCTCTTCACGGTGCGATTGAAGGAAATCATACAAAAAAACTCACACTATGTCAACCGAAGGGAAATGCTGGAGCGCGAAGAATTGCAGGTGTTTCCCGGGTTCGTCCGAAGAGGAAATCAGACGGCGGGCCAATTCATGCTTTTTGACGCATGGCTGGAACAGTTGAAGACAAAAACGGCTTGAATGATTAATGAAGCTTCGTTTCTTTATTGTCGATGCTGCCGATATCTTTTGCCTGTGTCACTTCTTTTTCAACCACGTCCTGGATTTCCTTCGTAGCTTTTTTGAACTCCCGGATTCCTTTTCCCAATCCCTGTGCAATCTCAGGAATTTTCTTGGGACCGAAGAATATCAGGATGAAAACCAGGATCAGGAGGATCTCACCACCACCCAAATTGCCGAACATTGGCTGTTTCCTTTCGTTAAGGTGCTTGGCGGAGTCCGAATTCGGTCTTTGGTACCGCCGATTGTTAATGTAGAACGAATTATTCCTTCCAGAGTTCCCTGAAAAACCCTCATTCCTGTTCCCCAGGGGAGGAGCCATTGCGAGTCCGGGTGAGTGTGTGCGCGAACCTCGGCTGTGTGCATCGTCCTCAAAACATTGAAGAAGAGCCATTTCTTTGCTATCCTTTATCGTATTCAGCTTCCGTTTGACATCGCCAACGCGAACCAGCAACGCGGGAGGACAAGACAGTGTCTGTCGAAAATCCCATCCTCCTCGCGGACGTATTTCCGCGGACTGTAGCCAACAATTGAATGAGAAAGTGATTTTGATGTCATTGCTAAGCGGTCCGTTCTAAGGAACGTTGGTCAACGTGAACTCAAAGTGTCTATTCTATCGGTAATGGAATGATTCGATCCCTTATGATCTGGACGGGGGCTGCTTTGCTCATCCTCCTGTGGTTGCCG